>JAXDLD010000401.1:0-10749 GCA_034666805.1 Acidobacteriota bacterium | reverse complement strand
AGCTGAGAGAGCCAGCGCACCGGCGGCTTGGCGGGAGAGAGGGCCAGGTTCTTGAGCTCGTTCAAGTAGCCGTCATACTTGGCGGCCTTCGAGCAGCCGGTGGGATACTCGTCGTGACACTCCTCATAGCTGGAGATGTTCGCGCCGCAGACGGCGGCCATGAAGTCGGCGGGCTTCGTGGCCTGGGGTGTCGCGGTGGTCTGCGCCAGGAGCCCGAGGGCCAGAGGGGCGAAGGGCATGACCCGGCGAGCCATGACTCCACGCTTGCGCGGCCGAGCGCCAGCCGCGGTCGGCGGCGGATGGCCAGGGGCCAGGATGACCTTGCGGGAGCGCGGTCTCGCCTTCGCGCTGCCGGGTCCTGTCGTTCCAATGGGTGGCATCAAGTCCCTCCTTCTAGCTGAGGATCGCGCTCTCTTAAGCCGGCTGGGGAGGAGGGGGGTCGACCGTGGTCGTGGTCTTTACCGTGGTCGGATGGTGAACCGTCGTCGTCGTCTGTCCGGTGGCGGGCTCATGCACCGTGGTCGTGGACTTGCCCGTAGAATGGTGGTGCACGGTGGTCGTCGTCTTGCCGGTCACCGGGTCCATCGTCGTCGAGATCGTCTGATCCGTCGCGGCATGCGCACCACCGTCTCCATCCGTCCCGCCCGAGGAGCTCGCGTTGATTCCCTTGCTCACCGCGTAGGTGCTCGCGCTGATGCCCAAGAGCAGCAGGATGCCGGAGGGGATCTGCGGGAACTCCGGCGTTTCGGCCGAGACGATGATCAGCAGGAGACTGAACGCGATCACGAAGGTGAAAATCAGGAGCTGGAACCGCCCCATGCTCGCCTTGTTCTGATCCGGCTCGCAGAGCAATCCCGAGAGGTCGATCCTGTTCGTCGCCATGCGGATCAGCACGATGAGACCGAAGAAAAAGACCAGGATCACGGTTACGTACTCGACGATGATCGTCAGCCGCGCGAGCGCGGTCTCCCCCCGGTGGAGGAAATAGACGATCGCCACGGTCGCCAGGGCAAGGATCAGACAGATCGCCGGAATGATCCAGTCGACCAGGTTTCTCTTCGTGCTCTCCTCCATCGCGGTAGGCTCCTTATTCGAGATTCTTGAGCAGCGGTTGAATGAAGGCGGAGAACGCCTTGCTTCCGAGGTAGACGGCATGGCTCCCCCCGAGCACGGCGACGACGCTCATCGGGAGGTCCGGCAGCGAGTTTCCATGGGGATTGACCAGGACCGAATGGAGATAGTTCGCTGCCACGCCGACGGTGAAGATCAGGAGCTGCAGGCGGGCCGGCGAGTACGCCCATCGACCGGCGGCGTCCTCCGCGGAGAGCAGGTAGGCGAGGGAGATCTCTCCGGTCGCGATCTTCAGCAGCACCACGCCGAAGAAACCGCCGACCAGGATACCGCCCGCGACAGTGGCCAGCTTGGCCAGGAAGGTCATTTCGAGCATCGCCGATCACGAAGATGTGACTCAAACGATAGGGCTGGTGTCTCGGGTTGTCAACGAATTCCGGTTCTCGCCAACTCTGCATAGGGCCTTTCGGCCGTCCCGCCGCCTCACTCCTCGCGGTCGAGGACCTCGCGCGAGGGGTCGAGCCGGTCCCAGCGGGCGCCGCCCAGGCGCACCAGGAGGGCGACCTCGGCGAGCACGGGCAGGATGACGAGGAGGGCCAGGAGCGGCCCTTCGAGGACGGTGAGAGCGATGCCCCACCGCCACTGCGCGAGGAGGATGGCGCCGATCAGGAGCGCGGGGACGACCAGCCCTCCCGCGAGACCCAAGAGGTGAGCGAGGAACACCAGCAGGCGCTGGCCGGTGGCGGCGGCACCCCGCCGGCCGCCCTGGGGCGAGGTCCCCAGCCAGGCCGGCAGCATCAGGGTCGCCAGGTTCTGAATGGCGATCGAGAGCAGGGCGACCGCCAGCCCGGCCGCGAGCAGGCTGCCGTAGCCGCAGGTGAGGAGGGCGAAGGGCCCCGCCACGCGGCTGCCGGGAAAAGCGCGCAGCGCCGCGGCCCCCGCGGCTTTCCTGGAGATCGTGGCCGCCAGCCCGGCGGCCAGCACCAGACCGTAGCCGGAGGCGAGGAGCGCCAGGGCCATGGTGGCCGGGGCCAGGAGCTCGGCCGCTACCAGGCGCCAGCCCGCGATCGGCCATGGGCGCAGGGTTTCGAGCTCGCGGAGGTCCGTGCGCAGGTCGTTGCGCAGAAACAGTCCGCAGAAGGCCGGCAGCAGGACGAGAACGGTGAGCCCGATCCCGGAGAGCGCCCCCACCATCGCCCGCGGCGTGCCGAGGAGGAGAGTGGCCCCCAGCAGCACGGCCGGCAGGGCGGCCAGGACGGCGGCGCGCCAGGCGAGCGGCAGCCGGCTGCTTTGGTTGAGATTCTTCCAGAAGATGGCGAGCTCGGGCCGGCCCCTCGGCGGCAGGGCGAAGGGTTCGCGGTGCCGGGAGCGCAGCGCCGCCGGCCGCCCGCCGCCACCCCCCCGGCGCCGGCCGCGTTCGAGCTGGCGGTGGGCGCGTTCGAGCGCGGCCTCTTCGAAACGGCCGCGCGAGCGCAGCACCCATTCGTAGTGCGCGTAGAGCAGCAGGAGAAGATAGAGCACCAGCCAGCCGCCCGCCAGGTCCCCCAGGAGCGGCCGGCCGATCCAGGCGAAGGGAGAGAGGAGCTTCCCCGGCAGCCCGGCGATCGCCGCGACGGCCATCCCGCGCAAGGCTTCGAGGTCGACCGTGCTCCCGCCGGCCGCCGCCCGCGCGGTCCGCCAGAGGCTCCACAGCAGAAGCGCCCAGAAGGCCGCGGCAACGGTCACCATGGCACCGGCCCGGCGGCGCGCCGCGGGCGCCGGGATCTCGGCGAGCCTCGCCTTCCACAGGTTCACGCCTTTGAGATGGAGATCGAAGAGGGTGAAGAGGGCCCAGGTCGCGAAGAGGCGGGAGAGCCGCTGGCCGGGGGGCCCGGCGCCGCGGAGGACGGCGACGACCAGGGCGCCGGCGACGACCCCGACCTGCTGCTTCCACACGGCATAGGCGAGGATCTTCCGGCGCGGCAGCGGCGCCGGCAGGAGGAAATGGATCTCGGCCTCGGAGAGTCGGAGCGCCGGCTTGGCGGAAGCGAAGGCCCATACCAGGGTGGCGAAGAGGGCGAGCGCCAGGCCGACTCCCCAGGGGGCCAGCTCCTTCACCTGCGGCGGCAGGCTTCCCAGGTGGCGGAAGCTCTGCCAGGAGCGGAGCTGCCGCACGATAAAGAAGAGAGAGTAGGCGGCGCCAAACAGCGAGGCGATGAAATAACGGGGTTGGCGGAGCAGGCGCAGCCGGCGGACGATGCGGCCACGAAAGGTGCGCCAGGCGAGCTCGAAGAGGGCGCCGTTCACCCGCCCCTCGGAACCTCCATCCCGGGTCCCTCGGTGGCACGGAGGAAGATCTCTTCTAAGTCGGCGTCCGCCGAAAGGTCGGGCAGCGCGGCGCGGATCTCTTCGAGAGTGCCAGAGAGCACCTTGCGTCCCCGCTGCACGATCACCACCCGGCCGCAGATCTCCTGCACCAGACCGAGGAGATGGGAGGAGACCAGCACCGCGGTGCCCGCCGCGGCCTGTTCGAGGAGGGTGCGCTTCATGCGGCGGATGGCGCCGGGATCGAGCCCGGTGAGCGGCTCGTCGAGCACCAGGGCAGCGGGCCGATGGAGGAGTGCCGCCGCGATCATCAGCTTCTGCTTCATCCCACGCGACAGCTCGGCGGGGAAGGAATGCTCGCGATCCGCGAGCTCGAAGCGGGAGAGCAGCTCGCGCCCCCGCTCGGCGCCATCTTCGACGCCGTAGATCCGGGCCACCACCTTGAGGTGGTCGGCGACCGTCAGGCTCTCGAAGAGCCGCGGCTCGTCGGGGACGAAGGCGAGGTGGCGGCGGGCCTCGACCGGCTCGGCTTCGAGGTCGTGGCCGGCGATGGCGATGCGGCCCGAGGTCGGCGGCAGGATGCCCGCCAGGCAGCGCAGAGTGGTGGTCTTGCCGGCGCCGTTCGGACCCACCAGGCCGACGATCTCCCCGCTCTCGGCCTGGAGCGAAAGACCGTCGACCGCGACGGACCCGTCGTAGGTCTTGACCAGGTCGCGGATCTCGATCGCGGGCACGGGGGGCATCATACCCCGCCCCGCGCGCCTAGCTCGCTCCCCCGATCGCCAGCACGATCTTGCCCGCCGCCCCGCCCTGCGCCAGGGCGGCGTAGGCCTCGGCCACGTCCGCGAATGGGAAGACCCGGTCGAGCACCGGCTTGAGCCGGCCGTCGGCCAGGCGGGGCAGGGCGAACTCGGCGAAGCCGGCGACCAGCCGGGCCTTCTCCTCCCGCGAACGGGCGCGGAGGACCGAGCCCAGGACCCGCAGGCGCCGGGAGAGGATGTCGCCCAGGTCGACCTCGACTTTGCGGCCGGCGAGGAGGCCGAGGAGCACGAGCCGGCCGCGGCCGCGGAGGCAGGAGAGATGGGAGCTGATCCCGGCGCCCCCCACGAGGTCGATCACCAGGTCGACCCCTCTTCCCTCGGTCAGCTCGCGCACCCGCTGCGGCAGGTCGTCGCCCAGGAGGCAGATGCCGTCCGCTCCCAGCTCCCGGAGCGGCTCCAGGCGCTCCCGGCTCCGCCCCACCGCGATCGCCCGGGCTCCCAGCTCGTGGGCGAGTTGGACGAACATCGTCCCCATGCCGCCGCTGGCGCCGGTGACGAGGACCGTCTCCCCCTCTTCCAGCTCACCCTCGGTCACCAGGTTGGTCCAGGCGGTGAGTCCGGCCTCCGGCAGGGCGGCGCCCTCGAGGAAGGACAGCGAGTCGGGGAGCGGCATAAGCTGGCCGACCGGGATGGCGACCTGCTCGGCGTGGGCGCCCCCCGCCAGGAGGGCCATGAAACGGACGCCTGGCTGCCAGGGGCCGGCGGGATCGACCCCCTCCCCCAGCGCCAGGATGCGGCCGGCGCATTCAAGGCCCGGCACCGCGCTCTCGCCGTACGGCGGCGGGTAGTAGCCCTGCATCTGCAGGAGATCGGCGTGGTTCAAGCCCGCCGCCTCGACGGCGGCGAGCACCTCGCCGGGCCCGGGGACCGGATCCGGCAGGTCCCCGAGCCGCGGCGTGGGATCGTGATCGGCGGGCGGGAGGACGGCGCGCACGCCTTAGTTGGCACCCACCGGCCGGGAGAGGGGCACCGGTTTCGGATCGGCCTCGCCGAAGGCCGGCCGCGGCTTGAGCGTCGAGGCCCGGCGGACGTGGACGATCCCCTTCTCCAGCCAGGCGTGCTGGCCGCCGAGCACCTTCAAGCCGACCTTGTACTTGCGGGCGTCGTCGTTCGACCAGAGGGCGCGGAAGAGCCGGCCGACCGTGCGCCGGGTGTTGCGGCAGAAGAGGTCGGCGAGCTCCGTCGCCTTGGCGGCGTCGGGGTGCCCCTGCTCCACCAGGCTCTGGGCGCGGGAGACCGAGGCGGCCATGGCAAACAGCTCGTTGGCGACGTCGACGATCCGGAAGAGGAACCCCTGCTTGTTCTGGAGCGCCCCCTGATGGACGACCATGCCGTGGAAGATCTGCCGCGACAGGCGCCGGGTGCTGCGATCGACGAAGCGCAGGTGGGCGGCCAGGCTCCCGAACTCCGCGAAGCTCGGCCAAAGGCCCCAGCCGACGTAGCGGGTGGGGTACCAGGAGCCGTAGAAGGCGGCCATCTGCGGCAGCCCGGCGAGCTTCTCCGCCAGCGGCTTCTCGGGATCGATCAAGGCGCCGGCCACCTGCAGGTGCTTGTCGACCGCCTCGCGAGCCATGAAGAGGTGCATGATCTCGGAGGAGCCCTCGAAGATCTTGTTGATCCGGTAGTCGCGCATCATCCGCTCGACCCCGATCGGCTCCTCGCCGCGCGCCGCGAGCGAGAGCTCGGTCTCATAGCCCCTGCCGCCGCGGATCTGCATGGTGTCGTCGACGATCTCCCAGGTCCGGGCGGAGTTCCACTCCTTGCAGGCCGCCGCTTCGAGCCGGATGTCGAAGCCGCCGCGGTCGGACATCTCGGTCGCCAGGAGGACGATCGACTCCATGGCGAAGGTGGTGGCGGCCATGTCGGCGAGCTTGTGGGCGATCGCCTCGTGCCTGCCGACGGGCTTGCCCCACTGCACCCGCTCGCTCGCCCACTTGCGGCAGATCTCGATGCAGACCTTGGCGGTCCCCACCGAGCCGTTGGGGATCGACAGGCGGCCGTCGTTGAGCGTCGTCAGGGCGATCTTCAGCCCCTTGCCCTCGGTGCCGATCAGGTTCTCGGCCGGCACCCGCACGTCCTTGAAGGAGATGACGGCGTTGGCCAGGGCGCGGAGCCCCATGAAGTGGCAGCGGTGCTCGATCTTGACCCCCGGCCAGGCGGTCTCGACGACGAAGGCGCTGATCTTCTTGCTCTTGGGATCGCGGGCCATGACGACCAGGAGCTTGGCGAGAGTGCCGTTGGTGCACCAGAGCTTCTCGCCGTTCAGGAGGTAGTCCCCCTCCGGAGTCCTCTCGGCGTCGGTCGTCAGCCGTGCCGGATCGGAGCCGACCTGGGCCTCGGTCAACGCGAAGGCCGAGATCTCGCCCGCCGCGCAGCGCGGCAGGTACTTCTTTTTCAGGGCGTCGGAGCCGAAAAGCTTCAGGGGCTGCGGCACGCCGATCGACTGGTGCGCGGAGAGGAGGGCGGAGAGGTTGCCGTCGACGCTCCCGAAGAGGTGCATGACCTTCTGGTATTCGACGTTGGTGAAGCCCAACCCGCCGTACTTCTTGGGGATCTTCATGCCGAAGGCGCCGAGCTTGCGCAGCCCGTCGACCACATGATCGGGGTACTCCCCCGTGGCGTCGATCTGGACCGGATCGACCTGGTCCTCCACGAACTCCTTGATCGCCCGGTAGAAGGCGGCGAACTCAGGGCGCTCCTCCTCGTGGAACGGATAGGGGTAGATCAGATCGAGCCGGAAGTTGCCGAGGAACATCTCCCGCAGGAAGCTCGGCTGCTTCCACTCGGACTCGCGCGAGGCCTCGGCCACCTTGCGCGATTCCTGCTCGCTCACGTGCTGCACGTCCTTCGTCGCCATGGTTCGTCTCCCTTGTAGGGCTGGGGGTACTTCTGCGGCAGTCTCAGGCTGGTTTGCCGCACTGCGACGTAATTCTAGCACAAGACCCGCGCATGCAGTATCAGGAGAAGTGCGAGGAGGAGAACCGTGCGCTAGAGCCAGGGTCGGGACCCGGGTATTCTCGGTGGCCCTGAGGCAGCAACAGCTCGGGCTCGGGGGGATCGCCTCGAACGTCACTCACCTCATCGTTCTTCCGCTTCGCGCAGCGCTCGATTGTCTTTTTATACAGTTTGTGTTAAAATAAAGGCAGCTGCGATACCCAGAGATATCTGATCATCTTTCCATTGCCAAGCGTGATTCGGTCGAGAAAGGAGGCAAACGGGGAAAAAGGCCACTCGTCCTTTGATTGAGAACATCCCCTCAACAGCAAATCACAATGGAGAAATAGTGCCATGCTTACACGCTCCAGTTGGTTCCTCCTCGCGCTCGCTCTGATCGTCATCGCTCCCCTCCAAGCCACTCCGGCTCCCGGCCCCAATTACGTCCTCATCCTCGGCTCCTCGGTCACCGGTGGTTTCTCGAGCGTCGAAGCCACCCAAGCCACCGCCCTCGGCTACATGGTCGAGATCGCGACCGACGCCGGATGGGCCGCCAAGTCGACGGCCGACTTCGCTTCCTACCGCGCTCTCATCCTGGGCGACCCGGACTGCAGCACTTCGATCTCTTCGCTCGCGGTGGCGGAAAACGACAAGGCGGTCTGGGGGGCGGCCGTCCTCGGCAACGTGGCCGTGGTGGGCACAGACCCTGAATTCCATACGTTGGCCGGCGTTCCCGGCGCTCCGCCGCTGGTCCGTGGCGCGATCGGTTTCGCCACGAGTGGCGCCGGCGCGACGGGGCTCTACCTTTCGCTCAGCTGTTACTACTTCGCGGCCGGACACGGCACCCCCGTCGCCATCCTTTCTCCTTTCGGGAGCTTCGCCGCCGGCGGCCAACCCGACTGCTCCACCCCGGTCCACATCGTGGCTCCCGGCCACCCCGTGGCCGCGGGCTCGACGGACAGCTCGCTCTCCAACTGGGGCTGCTCGATCCACGAGCTCCTCGAATCCTTCCCCTCCACGTTCCTCCCCGTGGCCATCGCGGAAGGCGTGACCGGGCCTGGCTCTCTCTCCTTCGCCGACGGTTCCCAAGGGGTTCCTTATATCGTCGCCCGCGGCAGCGACACTTTAAAGCCCACGTGCAAGTTGCGGTTCCTCGCCGGCCCGCCGGCGCAGGTCGAAGTCACTCTCCGCGATACCGGCTCGGGCCTCGCGAGAATCGACGTGACCGAGAGCGAGAACGCGACGGAATCGGTGCCGGCCTTCAGCGTGGGGACGACGGACCCCGTCCTCGTCACCGCGACCAAGATCGACCCGACGCAGGGCTCGGAGATCTCGATCACCGCCACGGACGTCGCCGGCAACGCGATCATCTGCGACCCGATCGTGGCCCTCGTGGTGCGCAACGCCGGCAAACCGGAGAGCGAGACCCTGACCGGCATCCCCGCGTCTCAGCGGTTCGTCACCGTCGCGAACGGCACCCCCGGGCTCCAGCACCTCGACGTCATCGTCAACAGCATCCGTTTCCGCGTCGCGGGCCTCGCCGACGGTGCGCAGCGTACGCTCGACGTCTCCGCGGCGATGGTGCCCGGCAACAATACCGTGACCCTGGAGGCCTTCGGAAAACCTGGGGGCTCGGCGGCCGTCTTCCTGGCGGATAGCCAGTAGAGGATTTCGACGGCAGCGGCGCCGGCCGGGGGTGCCCAGCCGGCGTCCGCCACCTCATGGGCGCAGGCGAGGGGGGCAATCGGCGCGCCGGGCGACTCCCACAAGAGAGAAGGCCGATGCCTTCTCTAACCAGCGAGGATGTCCGATGAAGATGCGACGACTGCTCCCCATGCTCCTGCTCACCGCCCTTTCGACCGCCCCCCTGGCCTTCGGCCAGACCGACACCCCGGTGGGCGACGACCCCGATCCCGACGCCCTCGCCCGCGTCGCCAAGAGCGACGTCGTGACCGCGGCGACCGGCGGCCAGGTCCTCCGCTCCGGCGACCACTTCGTGCAGGACGGGCACGTCTTCCTACCCAAGGGAGTGAACTTCGAGCTCCACGGCCACCCCTGGAACCTGTGGACCAACTACAGCGGCCAGACCGGCGAGGTGGAAGCCGAGCTCGACCGCGCGCGGCGGCTGGGGGGCAACGTCATCCGTGTGTTCCTGCCGGCCAATCTCCCGTATCCGACCCCGCCGACGCCGCCCCCCACCTTCGGAGGGATCCCCCAGACCTATGATGTCGGGACGATCGGCTTCAACCCGAGCCTCTTGAGCCAGCTGGACGACTTCCTGAACCGCGCCGACGCGCACGGGCTCAAGGTCCTCCTCACCCTCTACGACGGCGTGAACACATACCGGACCGTCAACTGGATCTGCCGCGGCCAGATCGGCAACCCCTATGCTCGCAACGAGGGGACCTGGGACTGGCAGAACACCTCCCCCGACTCGAACGGCAACACCTGGTTGCACGGGCCGGACATCCGGCCGTTCCGCATCCACGCGGATCAGATCCTCACCGGCACGATCCCGGGTACCAACCGGGTCCTCGCCAACGACCCGCGGGTCTTCGGGTGGGACGTCATGAACGAGCACGACCACCTCTTCCACCAGGTGCTAGCGAGCCCATGCGACGGCGTCTACCTGAAAGACTTCGTGAACGCCTGGGTCGGCTGGATGGCGCGCCACGCGCGGATCTATACCCGGGCGCCGATCACCGCCGGTACCTACGGCTGGTTCCTGAACCCCACCAACAAGGAGCGCCAGACGATCCAATTCGACCGGACGCAGATGGAGTACTCGACCTTGGGCGGGGCGCGCAGCCTGTGGGACGACCTCGACTTCATCTCCATCCACTGGTTCCAGCCGGTGGACCAGCAGAACCCGAACGTCTTCGGGACCGGGATCAGCACGACGAAGAGCTTCCTCGCCGGCCGTTTCGCCGGAGGCAAGCCCGTGGTAGTCGAGGAGATCGGGCAGGCGGACTGGGGCTGGTCGCCGCCGCAGCAGCAGCAGCCGGGGGCCTGCCAGCAGCAGGGTCTGGGGAGCTGCGGCCCCAACCTCTCCTGCAACCGGACCTGGGTCCACGACTGGACCCAGCAGTGGGCCCCCATCGCCAAGTCGCTCGGGGCCGGCTCGCTCATCTGGACCGGCTCGGACTTCGTTTTTACCGCCAACTGCAATAACGAGAACGGTCACGAGACGAACCAGGACTTCTTCGGGTTCTACGACGGCAACGGAGCGCTCAAGCCGGCCGGCGGGATCTACACCGCGGCGAACTCCGACGCCGCCTGCACCCGCGCCGCCTTCCGCACCCGGGACGGCCAGCACTGGCTGACCGCCCAGAACGGCGGCGGCAGCTACCTCGACGCCTCCGGCTCCGGCGCCAATCCCCCTGCCAACGCGATCTTCAGCTTCTTCCACTCGGGCGACGGCATCGGGCTCAAGATCTTGAAGAACAAACTCTGGTACTACGTCACCGCGGCCGGTGGGGGAGGCTCGTACGTCACCGTCGACCAGACCCAGTTCAGCTGGATGGGCACCTTCGGCCTCGTCTACCTGGGCTTCGTCTCGGGCTTGGGTGACGACGCGGTCGCCTTCCGCACCTGGAACGGCCCCTACTACTTCTCCGCT
>JAXDLD010000400.1:0-6091 GCA_034666805.1 Acidobacteriota bacterium | reverse complement strand
CATGACATCCCATTCCGCATCTTTGACGTCGCTAGGGTATCCCATAGGGGGCATTTTAGCACGTCGGACGGTAACTTTCGAGACACCCTCTGAGGGGTTAGGCAGGCCTCCGTGCGGCCGGCACTTTCGGAGGCAGCGAAACGGTCCTCTGCCCTTCCGCCCGCGCCGTGGCCCGCAACAACCGGAAGAGGCCCGCGATGTCGCCGCCCGCCTCGGCCATCAACTGCTCCCGTACTCGATGCAACTCGGCGAGAATCTCGTCGTCCGCCATCTTCATATCCCTCCAGTAACTCCTCAGGCGTACACAGGACGGGCGTCTCATACCCGGACCCGCACAGGTGCGTGAGGCGTTGGTGCGCAGCTCCCATGGCTGTGATGTCCAACGCTTGGCGCTTCAGGTTAGGCGACCTTCAGCGGCTTGATTTGCTCAACCTGCGCCTTGAGGGTCTTTGCCGCGTCCCAGAGATCCACTGCACGCTGCGCGTTGAGCCAAAACTCCGGCGAATTGCTAAACAGGCGTGAGAGTCGAAGCGCCATCTCCGGGCTAACAGCGCGCCTCTCCCGCAGCAGCTCGTTCATGGTCTGGCGAGAGACGCCCAGGGCCTCGGCGAGGCTCGCGACGGTGAGCCCGTAATCCGGGAGGAAGTCCTCGCGGAGCATCTCGCCCGGGTGGGTAGGCCGGAGCTTGCGCTGACTGGTATTTGGAATGCTCATCTTTACCCCCTCGTAGCCATGCCTAGGTCCGCGACGTGCTCGCTCGGATGCCCTGCAGCGGTGAGCCACCTCGCAAGCGCCGGCGGCAGTTGGGCATCGACCAGAAACCGCATCAGGCTACGTGGAGGATGGGGTGGTCGCTCTGGCGGACCGCAAACTCGAGCGCCGCGTCGATATCGCCCGACTCGAGGTACGGGAAGTCCTCAAGGACCTCCTCGCGGGTGGCCCCAGCGGCCAAGAGGTCGAGCACGTCCTTGACCCGAATCCTCAGACCGCGAATGCACGGGCGCCCTCCACACTTGCCCGGCTCGATCGTTATGCGGCGCAGCTCGCTCATATTCGTGTCCTCTCAAACGGGTCGGGGCGTACCCCGAGCCGAGCTCATTATGGGCCGTGCCCGCGGTGAAAATCCAGGATGGGGGGAGGACGAGGGAGGACGAGGAGGGAGGTGACACTGCCGCGGAGGCGCGTAGGGGGTTGGGCGGTCGTCACCGGGCCGTGGAAGAGGTAGTCGCCGGCCTGGGGGGATGTAGACTACCCGGCATAGAGCGCTCGTTGCCACTTGGTGGCTGCGGAGGGACTGGACTCGCGATGCGTGCTCCTCAAGTACGACCTGACAGCGAGGAAGAGGACTGAGCCGCGATGAGGTGATCCTCCCTCTCAAGCTTCCCCCCGCCATGCCCCACCTCCGCCTCACCTACCTCCTCCCCCCGGACCTGGAGGACGCCCTGGTCGCCGACCTCTTCGAGGCCGGCACCCTCGGGGTGCAGTCGACCCCCGCCGCGGACGGCCGGCTGCACCTCACGGCCTGGTTCCCGGAGGGCGCCTCTCCCGAGATCGACCTGGAGGGCTGGCGGACCCGGGGCGTCGAGGCGCTGGGGGGGGAGGTCCAGCCCGACACCGACTGGCTCGCCCTCTGGCGGGAGAAGGCCCAGCCCTTCGCCGTCGCCCGCGGCTTCTTCGTCGACCCCCGGGAGCCCGGGGAGCCGCCGGTCGACCCCGCCGACGTCCCGGCCGGCCGCCGGCTCCTCCACCTGCCGGCTCGTGGCGCCTTTGGCACCGGGAGCCACGAATCGACGAGCCTCGTCCTCGATCTCCTGGAGGAGGTCGACCTCGCCGGCAAGCGGGTCCTGGACGTCGGCACCGGCACCGGAGTCCTCTGCTTCGCCGCCCTCCTCCTCGGCGCCCGCTCGGCCGTGGGGTTCGACAACGACTTGACCGCTCCTTTCCATGGCTTGGAGAACCGGCGCCTCAACCGCCCACTCGATGCCGGCGGCGCCGAGCCCGCCTTTTTCGCCGGCACCACCGCCGCCCTCCGCTTGAGCCCCCGCTTCGACCTCGCCCTCGTCAACGTCGTCCCCGAGCAGATCCTCCCCGAGCTTCCGCAGATCGTGCGCTGCCTTCAGCCCGGAGCCGAGGCGATTCTCTCCGGCATTCTCGTCGAGCGCGGCCGGCAGGTGCTCGAGCGGGCGCGAGGGCTGGGGCTGGCGGAGGTGGCGCGGCGGGAGGCCGGGGACTGGGTCGCCTTCCGGCTCGCCCTCTCCCCCTCGCCATGATCACCCTCCTCGCCGACCCCGGGCGCCTCGCCGCCCCCACCCTCACGGTGGAGGGGGAGGCCTACCGTCACCTCTTCCGCGCCCGCCGGGTGGCGGCCGGCGAGCGGCTGCGGGTGGTCGACGGGGAGGGGCGGGCGCGCTTCGGGGAGGTGGCGGCGGTCGGGCGGTCGGCGGCCACGGTCACCCTGGGCGAGCCGGCTCCCGACTTCGAGCCGGCGGTGCGGGTCGACCTCCTGGTCACCACCTTGAAACCGGAGCGGGCCGCCTGGCTGGTCGAGAAGGCGACCGAGGTCGGGGTCTTCGCCATCCGCTTCCTGCACAGCGCCCGCGCCCCGCGCACCTTCGGCGACGGCACGGTCGAGCGCCTCCGACGGGTGGCCGCGGCGGCGGTCGAGCAGTGCGGCCGGGCTCGCTTACCCCCCGTCACCGGCACTCATACTTGGGAAGAGATCGAAGCGCTGACGGCGGAGACGCCCGAGCGCCGGGTGCTGGACACCGCGGCCCTGGAAGAGCCGGAGCCCGCCGCCGGGGCGCCCTCCCGGGCCGTCGCCCTCCTCGTCGGTCCCGAGGGCGGATGGACGGCGGAGGAGCGGGAGAGCTTCCGCGGTCTCGGCTGGCGGCCGCTCGGGCTGGGGGCCCGGGTGCTCCGCACCGAGACCGCCGCGGTCGTCGGCGTCGCCCGTTTCGTGCTGTCCCCATAGACAGCGACCCCGAGTCAGGGCTAGCATCGGGTTTTTAGAGACCCCCAAAAGGAGGGCACCTTGTCGAGAGAGCTCTACCCCGACGTCCGGTGGATCTGGATGAACGGCCGACTCGTCGAGTTCGAGAAGGCCACGGTGCATGTCATGACCCACGCGCTGCACTACGGCTCGGGGGTCTTCGAAGGTGTCCGCTGCTACAAGGGGAAGCTGGGCCCGGCGGTCTTCCGCCTCCCCGAGCACACCAAGCGGCTGCGCAACTCGGCCAAGATCTACCGCATGGAGCTGCCGCTGTCGGACGCGGAGATCAACGAGGCGATCCTGGAGACTATCCGCGCCAACGAGTTCGACGCCTGCTACATCCGCCCGCTCGTCTTCCGCGGCTTCGGTCCCATGGGGGTCAACCCCTTGAAAGCACCGGTCGAGATGACGATCGCCGTCTGGCCCTGGGGCCGCTACCTGGGCGAGGACGCCATCGAGCGCGGGGTCGACGTCTGCGTCTCCTCCTGGCGGCGGGCCGCCCCGAGCACCTTCCCGGCCACGGCGAAGGCGACCGGCAACTACCTGAACGCCCAGCTCATCAAGATGGAGGCGCTCGGCAACGGCTACGCCGAGGGGATCGGCCTGGACATCTCGGGGCACGTGAGCGAGGGCTCGGGGGAGAACCTTTTCCTGGTCAAGGACGGGGTGCTCATCACCCCGCCGGTCGCCTCGTCGCTCCTCTCCGGCATCACCCGCGACGCGGTGATGAAGATCGCCGTCGATTTAGGGATCCCCGTGCGCGAGAGCCTCGTGCCGCGCGGCCTGCTCTACACCTGCGACGAGCTGTTCTTCACCGGCACCGCGGTCGAGATCGCGCCCATCTGCTCGGTCGACCGCATCACGGTCGGCGAGGGGCGCCCGGGGGAGATCACCCGCCGGCTCATGACCGAGTTCCAGCGCATCATCACCGGCGAGGTGCCGGACCGCCACGATTGGCTGACCCCGGTCGAGGTCGCGGTGGCCCGGGAAGTGGTTTCATAGGAGACCGTAAGGTAGGAGAGCGCGATGAACATCAACGACCTGCTCAAGATCGCGGTCGAGCGCAAGGCCTCCGACCTCCACCTGAAGGTGGGGAGCCACCCGGTCATCCGGGTGGACGGCGACCTCCTCTCGCTCTCCGAATTGAAGCGGCTCATGCAGGAGGACACCATCGCCATGGCGTTCTCTCTGATGAACGCGCGCCAGAAGCAGCGTTTCAAGGAGGAGTACGAGCTCGACGTCGCCTACTCGGTGCCGGGGCTCGGCCGCTTCCGCTGCAACGTCTTCCAGCAGCGGGGGGCGGTCGGCTTAGTCCTCCGCGTCATCCCGGCGCGCATCCAGAGCATCCGCGAGCTGATGCTGCCGTCGGTGCTGGAGAAGATCTGCGAGGAGCGGCGGGGCCTGATCCTCTGTACGGGGACGACCGGCTCCGGCAAGTCGACCTCCTTGGCGGCCATGATCGACTACATCAACGCGACGCGGACCGAGCACATCATGACGATCGAGGACCCGATCGAGTTCCTCCACCGGGACAAGAAGGCGATCGTCAACCAGCGCGAGATCGACGTCGACACCCGCGCCTTCGCCCCCGCCCTGCGCTCGGCCCTCCGCCAGGACCCCGATGTCATCCTGGTCGGCGAGATGCGCGACTACGAGACGATCGAGACCGCGCTCCTGGCGGCCGAGACCGGCCACCTCGTGTTCTCGACCCTCCACACCCTGGACGCGACGGAGACCATCAACCGCATCATCTCGGTCTTCCCGCCCCACCACCAGAAGCAGATCCGCATCCAGCTCGGCCAGGTCTTGAAGTCGGTCGTCTCGCTCCGCCTGCTGCCGCGGGCCGACGGCATCGGCCGGGTGCCGGCGGTCGAGGTGCTGATCTCGACCCCCTACATCCGCGACTGCATCGAGAACAAGGAGAAGACCAAGTACATCCGCGAGCAGATCGCCCAGGGGACCTCCCAGTACGGGATGCAGACCTTCGACCAGTCGCTCTACCAGCTCTACAAGAGCGGTTTGATCACCCTGGACGAGGCCATGCGCCGGGCCTCCAACCCCGACGAGTTCAAGCTCAAGATCCAGGGGGTGCAGTTCACGGCCGACATCTCGCGCGACCAGATGGAGGAGTCGCTCGAGCTTCCCGGCGAGAGCGATCTCCTGGAGTCGCCGTTCGAGATCGACATGGGGAGCGGGCACTAGGGGGCCCGCGGGGCTCAGTTCGGCTCGGCGAGGATCGCGCTGATCGAAGTGGCGACGGCGGCCCTCTCCAGCCAGCTTTCCAGCAGCTCCGGATCCTTCTGGGCCAGGATGCGCTCGCGGACAGGGTCCGGCACCGCGATGCCGCGAGCCCGAAGCACGGTCAGCAGGTTGCGCGCCGCCTCCTCGGTACGTCCCTCGGTGCGTCCCTCGGTGCGTCCCTCTGCGACATACTTCTTCGCGAAATCGCTCTGGTATTCGTAGCCCTTCATTCTTGCCTCCAGCGCCCGGCGAGCCGCCTCATTGAGAGAATTGTACACGAGGTCGTAGTACAACCTGGTCCGGTCGTCGTCGAGTCCCCGGATCGCGGGCAGCACCGCGGCGGCGATCGTCGCTCCCTCTTCGGTGTCGCCGTGGGCCATGGCGGAGAGCACTCCAAGCTCGGGCCGCCGGACCGCTTCCTCGATGTCGGTCACGACTGGAACGGCGGTGCGGCGCAGCACGGGCGGGTGCAGGACGAAGCCGGGGACGCCGATCTCGATCGGTTCCGCGCACCACCGGGCGAGAGCCGGATCCGGCGCGACGACGAGGAGATCCGCCGGGCAGCCGTGAGTGGCGCGCGACACGGTCACGTAGGCGGGCCAACTGAGGCGCTTCCTGGGGTCGACCGCCAGTTGGACCTCGACGATGACCACCCGGACGGGGAAGTCGCGGTCGAGAAGGACGACGACGACGTCGGCGCGGTATTCGGCGGGCTGGATCTCGGTCAAGTCGGTCGCGGCGAGGCGAGCTTCGGTGTAGGGCGGAAGCGAAACGCCCAGCACCTCGACGAGGATCTCGGCGGCGAGCGACGGGCGATTCTTGAAGAGATCCACGAGGATCTCATGGGCCATCGAGGGCATG
>JAXDLD010000399.1:0-9518 GCA_034666805.1 Acidobacteriota bacterium | reverse complement strand
CTCGACCTCGTCTTCACCAGCACCAATCGCCAGATGGGCGACATCCTGGAGCGCTCGCGGGCCCCCTTCGCGGTGGCCCATGACGAGCGGTCCGTGGGTGCCTACCGGCACCTGATCCTGCGCCGGGCTCAACCGGCCACCTGATCTTAAAGGACGGCTCCATGCCCGACTTCGACCGACTCTTCCACTACGACGACTGGGCGAACCGCGAGGTGCTCGCCTCTTTAATCCGGGCCCAGCCCGCGCCGCCGAAGGCCCTGCGCTGGCTCGCCCACATCCTCGCCGCCGAGCGGCTCTGGCTCCACCGCCTGCGCGCGGATCCCACCCCTGTCGTGGTCTGGCCCGACCTCACGCTCGATCAATGCGCGGCGGAGATCGACGAGCTGGCCGGTCTCTCCCGGACCTACCTCGCCTCCCTCACCCCGGAGAGGCTCGACGCCTCGGTCACCTATGTGAATTCCCAGGGCGAACCCTGGACCAGCCGGGCCGAAGACGTCCTGATGCACGTGGTGATGCACTCGGCCTACCACCGGGGGCAGATCGCCGCCGCCCTCCGCGAGGCCGACGCCACCCCGGCCACCACCGACTTCATTCACGCCGTGCGGCAGGGCCTGGTCGAATAGCTCACCCGGGCCGCGCGCATGGCCGCCGTGACGGAGCGAGACGAGGGTCACCGGCAGCCCAACCGGATGAGCAGGCAGAACCGGCTAGAACCAGAGATGGCGGTCCAGAGCGGCACGGATCTCCGTCAAGCGTTCCGGGGAGAGCCTGCCGAGGCGCCGGACTAGGCGTTCCTTCGCAAGGGTACGGACTTGCTCGCAAAGCGCCTTGCTCTCGGTCTCCAGTCCTCCTTCTCCGGCCAATAGGCGGACCTGGAACGGGAACAGCCGCTCCACGCTCGAGGAGATCGGTATCACGGTGACTGTCGGGCTCGAACGGTTGGCAAGATCGTTCTGGAGGATGACGGCGGGCCTCGTCTTACCGACCTCCGACCCGACCACCGGGTCGAGGTTGACGAGGAAGACGTCGCCGCGCTGCATCAGAGGCCTTCCGCCTCGATGCTCTTCCAGGCCGGGTCCAGAGAAGAGTGCTCGGCCTCGGCACGGTAGCCTGCCTCCATCTCGCGCGCGAGGAGCTCGCGCTTGAGCTGCTCGATCCTCCAGCGGATCGCGTCGCTGGCGAACTCGCTGAAGGAACGCTCGCCAGCGAGAAGCCGGGCCTCGGAGAACAGGTCGTCCGGAACGGATATGGTGGTGCGCATCAGTTCATCTCCGCTTGCATCATCGTGTATGAAGAGTATGGTGACCAGGGCATCCCTGTAAACACCGTACCACCCCATTCGGGTGACACAATGTGTCACCCGAGAGACGTTCTGCGTCCTTCCGGCTCTCTTCCCCCAGAAGAGAAGCTCGGTATGAATGTTGCTGCGGAAAACTTGCCTACGGCCGATCCCGAGACGCCGGCCGCACAAAAGGAGTTGCCGAGAGCCTTGCCAGATCCCAGCTTGCGCTTCGTGGTCGCCCTTCAGGCGGAAGCGAGACCCCTGGCCGAGCGGTTCGGCTTCGAGCCGCTCTCGGAGAGCCATGCCTTCCATGTCTACCGCGGCGAGCGGGGGTGGGCGATCGTCGCCGGCACCGGCAAGGCTGCCGCTGCCGCCGCTACGGCCTACCTGCATCTGCTCTCCGGCGGTGAGCCCGGCCAGGTCTGGCTGAACGTCGGCATCGGCGGCCACAGCCAGCGTCCGGTGGGGGATGCCTTCATCGCCCACAAGATTCAGGACGGGGCGAGCGGCGTCTCCTGGTACCCGCCCCTGGTCGTCGACCTTCCCTGTCCGGCGGCCCCGGTCCTGACCGTCGAGCGGGTGGAAGAGGAGTACACGCCCCTCTGGGTGCATGACACCGAGGCGGCCGGTTTCTACCCCACGGCCTGCCGGTTCTCCACCTCCGAGCTCGTACAGTGCTTCAAGATCATCTCCGACAACCCCGAGGTGACGCTCGAGCGCTCGCCCTCTTCGAGCTTCGTCGAGCGGCTGATTCGGGACAACCTGGACCGGATCGAGAGCTTCGGGAACGCCCTCCTGGGGCTCGCCCGCGAGCTCGCGGCCCTGGCCGCCGATCCGCCCGGATACCGGGAGATCCTCGCCCGCTGGCCCTTCACCCTGGCGGAGCAGCGCCGGCTGCGCCGCCTTCTTGAGCGCCTGGCCGTGCTCGCCCCGCTCGCCGACCCCAGGGCCTCTCTCGGCCCCGCGGCCAAGCGGGGGCGGGACGTCCTCTCGGCGCTCGAAACCCGGCTCTCGGAGATCCCCATCGTGATCGCCCGGCCGGCAGGGATCCCCTCCGATGCTGTACGTTGAAGAAGAGATCCTCACCCACCCGCGGACGCTTCTCATCCGCGGCCGTTTCCCCGACGACGAGATGATCCCCTGCGCCCGCTACGGCGAGGTCTTCAACCGCCGGGCGCAGAGCTTCCGCCTGCAGAAGCGCCGGCCGTCGCTCATCCTGGCCAGGAAGCACCGCAACTTCGTCCTCGACGCGCCGCCCGGCTTCGGCATCCCGGAGACGAAGAGCCTCTACTTCTCCCACATGCTGAACTGTATCTACGACTGCCGGTACTGCTTCCTGCAGGGGATGTTCCGGTCGGCGAACTACGTGGTCTTCGTCAACTTCGAGGACTTCCAGTGGGAGATCGAGGCGAAGATCCGCGCCGCCCGCGGCGGCTCTGGCGGTTCTGGCGCCAATGGAGCCAGGAACGGTGACGCGCTGCCGCTCTTCTTCTTTTCGGGCTACGACTGCGACAGCCTGGCCCTGGAGCCCGTGACCCGCTTCGCGGCCACCTTCGTCCCCTTCTTCGCCAGGTTCCCCGACGCCTTCCTCGAGTTGCGCACCAAGTCGACCCAGATCAAGTCGCTCCTCGACATCGACGCGGTGCCCAACGTCGTCGCCGCCTGGAGCTTCACCCCCGAGGAGGTGGCCGAGGTCACCGAACACCTGACCCCCTCGGTCGACCGCCGGCTGCGGGCCATGAGCCGCCTGGCCGAGCGCGGCTGGCGGCTGGGGCTGCGTTTCGATCCCTTGATTTACGACCGGAGCTATCGCGAACGCTACCGAAACCTTTTCGCCCAGGTCTTCTCGACCGTCCCCGTGGCGAGCCTGCACTCCGTGAGCGTCGGTCCCTTCCGCCTTTCAGACAGCGCATTCCGTACCGTCGTCCGCCTCTACCCCGAGGAGCCGCTCTTCGCAGCGCCCATGGCGGAGGACGGCGGCGGCGTCACCTACCCGCGCGACCTCGAGCAGGAGATGGTGGAGACCGTCACCGCCGATCTCCTCTCCCATATTCCGAGAGAAATTTTCTTTCCCGCCCTCTCGACCCCGCCGGCGGGAAGCCGCGAGCGGGAGACCGGCTCGGGCACCGCGGCCTACGAGGAGCGGCCGAGCGGCGACGACGCGTAGCGGGCGAGGAGATCGGCCGCGTCGTTGTAGAGGGCGATGGCGCCCTGGAGCTCTTCGTCGGGAAAGCCGCCGGAGCGCACGGCGAGGGTCGCGACTCCCGCCTTGCCCGCGGCCTCGATGTCGTAAGGGGTATCGCCGAGCAGGACCACCTCCCCGGGCTCGAGCTCGATGCGGGCAAGGGCGGCCTTGACGATGTCGGGTTCGGGCTTCGAGCTGTCCGCGTCGCCCGAGTCGGCGGTGTCCTCTACGAGGTCCGTCACTCCGGCGATCTCGAGGAGCGCCTTCACCTCGTCCGGCTGGGCGGAGCTCGCGACCACCCGTTTCAATCCCTCCGCCTTCATCTTCTCGAGGAGCGGCCGCACGCCGGGGAAGGGGCGGAGCCGGGGCAGGCGCTCCTTGAACAGCTCGCCGTGCCGCTCCGCCATCCGCTTCCCCTCCGTGCTCTCCTCGTCGACGCCCACCGCCGGCAGGAGGTTGTCGCCCCCCATCCCGATCAGCGACCGGATCTTCTCCTTCCCGACCTCGTGCCCGTTCTCCTTCAAAGCCTGCACCCAGGCTTCAACGTGCGCCTCGTTGCTGTCGACCAGGGTGCCGTCAATGTCGAGAAGGACCCCGCGGTACTTGCCGTCCTGGCGCTCCGGCTGCTTGTCGTTCCGCATGGCAGCCGGAGCAGCAAGGGGCGTACCAGAGGGGGAGGTTCAGCTTACGCCTTCGTCCCCCCGCCCTCCTTCAGGTATTTGTCCAGGAAGTCGAGGATCGCCTTGTAACCGCGAATCTGGTTCGCCTTCTTCGAAATGCCGTGCCCCTCGTCGGGGAAGACGAGGTATTCGACCGGGGTGCCGCGGCGCTTGGCCGCGGCCACGACCTCGTCCGACTCGACCTTCAGGACCCGGGGGTCGTTGGCGCCCTGGAGGACCAGAAGGGGGCGCTCGATCTGGTCGGCGTGGAAGAGGGGGGAGATCTTCTTCAGGTACTCGGCGTCGGCCACCGGGTCGCCCATCTCCTTGTAGAGCGCCTTCTTGAACGACTCCCACCAGGAGGGGATGCTCGTCAGGGTGCGCGGCCAGTTGGCGACCCCATAGAGGTCGACCCCGGCCGTGAACTCGCGCGGCCGGAAGGCGAGGGCGGCGAGGACCATGTAGCCGCCGTAGCTGCCGCCGACAATGCCGATCTTCGCCGGGTCGACATAGCCCAAGGCGCTGAGCATCTTCTTGCTCGCCACGCAGTCATCCAGGTCGGCCTCGCCGTGCTTCCTGTCGTCCAGCCCGAAGAAGGTCTTGCCGTAGCCGGAGGAGCCCCGGTTGTTGATTGAGTAGACGACGTAGCCGTGGTTGACGAGGTACTGGGTGAGAGCGCTGTAGCCGAGCCGCGACTGGTCGCCGGGGCCGCCGTGCACCGAGACCACGGCGGGGAGCTTGTGCTCGGGGCTCGCCTGGCGGGGGGTGTAGAGGATGCCGGGGATCTCGACGCCGTCGTAGGACTTGAAGCGCACCACCTTGCCCTCGACTAAGGCGTTGGGGTCGATCGCCGGGTCGAGCGAGCGGGTGAGCTGGCGGTACTGGCCGCTCCCCAGGTCGTCGACGTAGAGGTTGCGCGGCGAGCGGCTGGTGTCGGCGTAGAAGGACATGAGGCGGCCGTCACGGGAGAACTGGATCGAGGTGACGTCGGCCTGGGGCAGGGCGGGGAGCTTGACCGGCTTCATCCCCTGGGTCTCGAAGAGGCGCACCTCGGTCCGGCCGTCGTTGTTGATGCCGGCCACGAAGTAGCGGCCGCCGTGCGAGAAGTAGGCGTAGGAGACGTCCCAGTCGGGGCGCAGCACCTCCTCGGCTTTGCCCGTCGCGAGGTCGTAGCGCACGAGGTAGGCGAACTCCGAGCCCTTGTCGGTCGTGTAGTAGAGCGACTTGCCGTCGGGGCTGAAGGTATGAGGGGCGTTGGCGACGTCCCCCTCGTGCGCGGTGATGTTCCGGGTCTTGCCGCTCTTCGCGTCGTAGAGGTAGATGTCGCTGTCCGCGGTCGAGCCGCCGCTCTTGACCAGGGCGATGGTGCCGCGGTCGGGCGAGATGGCGGCGAAGGAGAGGCCGGCCTCGTCCTTGTAGATCAGCTTCCGGGTGTAGCCGTCGACCTGGTACTCGTAGGCGTCGAAGAAGCGCGGGTCGCGCTCGTTGGTGCCGACGAAGAAGGAGCGGTCGTCCTCGGCCCAGCCGAGGAAGTTGGCCTTGAGCTTGGCGCCCGGGGTCAGGTCGACGACCGCGCCGCCGGGGGACTGGACGTAAAGGTGGTCGAGCTCGTTGCCGCCGTGGTTGCTGAGATAAAGGAAGCGCTCGTCGGCGGGGAAGTAGCCGACCGCGAGGACGTTGTCGGTCGCCGACTTGGTGAGCGCGATCGGCTCGCCGCCCGCGACCGGCACCGCGTAGGCGTTGTAGATGCCCGTCCGGTTGCTGCCCACGAGGATCTTCGAGGCGTCGGGCGAGAAGGAGTTGCCGTTGAAGCTGACGGTGCCGAGGAACTGCTCGATCGTGTACCGCGGCGTGCCCGCGCTCGCTGTCGGTGGTGGCGGCGGCGGCGTGGGCGCTGCCGGAGGTGGTGTCGCCGGGGGTTGCGCTGCCGGCGGTGGCACGGGAGCCGGGGTTTGCGGCGTCGGCTGGGGCGCTGGCGCGGGCGGCGGTGTCGGGGCCGGTGTTGGGGCCTGGGGCGCCGAGGCCTGCGGGCTCTGGGCGGTCGCCGGCCCGGCGACCTTGGCCTGCTGGATGGGCACGGACCGGCAGCCGGCCGCGAGCGCCGTGGCGGCGAGCAACGTCCACAACACGGTGCGGAGGGAGGATTTCATTGGGGATCTCCTTGTGCCAAGAGTACGTTGCATGGGGATCAAGGTTCTAACGAGTCGCCCGCCGAGTCAATCGCGGCGTTACCGTGCATAGCCGGTCAGCTCGACGTAGCCGCTGCCGGCGACGGTCCCGGTGACCGCCACCGCGCCCTCCCAGTAGCGGAACGAGGTGTCGAGCTCCTGGTCGGCGAGGAGAGGGCGGACGTCCAGATCGAGCCCGAGGGCGGGCAGACGGAGGTGGAAGCGGGCGGGGTAGCGGGCGCCGCTCCGCGGGCTCGTCCAAGCTCCCGCGGTGTCGAGCTTCACGTCCGTGGAGCCAAGAGGCCGGCTCGATCCATCCGCGGCGATCAGGGTGCCGGAAGAGGCGGGGTCGGCGCTGCCGTCCTTCCTCCGCAGGCGGTAGAGCATGAGCTCGCGGCCGTCCGCGAGCTGCAGGGAGAACCAGTCCCACCCCACCTGATCGGGCGAAAGCGAGCTGGTGCTCCACTCACGGTCCATCCAGGCGAGCCCGGAGACGGCATAGGAGGTGCCGCCCGAACGCACGGTCCCCGCCGCCGGCATGCGGGGGAGAGAGTAGTAGTAGGAGGCCTGGCCGGGCTCGGTGCCTTTCCGGGAGAGGCCATGGTCGCCTTCGAGCACCGGCGGCTTGCCCGCCTGGAGGGTGAGGTCGATCGCCGTGCCGCCGTCCGACGCCGTGAGGCGTATAGGAGTTGCGGTTTCTCGGCCCTCCGGGCCGGCGCTCGCCCAGTCCCCCAGCCAGACCCGGAAGGGGGAGGCCTGGGCGCCGGCCAGGCCCACGGCGCCGCGCTCCAGGCGCTCGAAGGAGCGGAAGCGGCCGGCCTCGACATCGGTGAGGGTGAAGTGGGCGAGATAGACCTGGTTCGTCGCCCAGCGCGAGGCGCGTTCCGGCGGGTGCGGGGAGAGGGCGTTGCGGAAGAAGGTGAGCTGGAAGCCGAAGCGTCGGCCTTCCGCCGTCGCCAGGTTGCCGGTGTAGTACCACCACTCGGTGCGGAATTCCGGATGGGGCCCGTGGTCTTCGGGAAAGTGGAACGCCCGGGGCGTGAGAGCCTGGGCGAAGCCCTCCGGCCCCGTCCCGCGCAGGCTCTCGGCGACCGACAGCCGGGCCCGAAGCTCCCGGGGGCGCTCCGGCCGGCAGGCTACGGCAACCAAGAGGGCGCCGACCAGGAGGAAGGTGGCGAGGGTGCGGCCGGCCTTCACTCGTCCCTCAGGGCGCGGGCCGGTGAGGTGCGCGCGGTGCGGAAGGCCGGGTAGAGGCCGGCCAGGAGGGCGGCGCCGAGGGCGAGGAGCACCGCCTCCACGAGCACCCCGGGGGCGGTCTCCATCTCGACCGTCCAGCCGAAGGAGCGCCGGTTGACGACGAAGATCATGATTGCCGCGAGGGTCATCCCGACCGGCAGCGAGAGGAGGCCGGAGGTCAGGCCCAGGAGCCCGGTCTCGGCGGTCACGAGCTGCCAGACCTGGCCCGGAGTGAGGCCGTTGGCGCGCAGCACGGCGAACTCGCGCCCGCGTTCGAGCTCGAGGGCGAGGAGGGCCGAGAGCACGCCGATCCCCGCCACCAGCCCGGCCAGCAGGCGCAGCACGCTGGTGATGAGGAAGGTGCGGTCGAAGATGGCGAGCGAGGCCTTCTTGATCGCCCGGTTGGACTGCACGGTCAGCCCCTCGGCCCCCCCGGGGGCGTCGGCGAAGCTGGCGCGGAGGGCGCGCTCGACCGTGTCGGCGTCGGCCCCGGGCGCGAGCGTCAGGGAGAAGCCGGAGAGCCCGGGATCGCGGAACGCCGCGACATAGGCGCGGCGGCTCATCATGACCAGCCCCTGATCCGAGGCGTAATCGTAGTAGACGCCGGCGATCCGGAACGGCCGCGGGCCGGCGGCGGTGCGGAGGCTCAAGGTCGAGCCGATGCCCACGGCATGCCGGCGGGCGAAGGGCTCGGAGACGATCACCGCCCCGCGCGCGAAGGCCGGCCAGACCCGGGCCGGGTCGCCCTGGCGGAGGAGGATGCCGCCGCGAAGAGGATCTCGGTCGAGGGCGATGATCCGCATCGGTCCGGCCGGGGAGGGGAGCTCGGCCCGCCGGATGCGGTCGACCCGCGCCACTCCGGGGAGGGCGGCGGCGCGGTCGGCGAGGGCCGGATCGAGGGTCGGCCCGGCGAAGCCGCCCCCCCGCCCCGGCGCGGTGACGTAGAGGTCGGCCTGGAGCGAGGCGTCGAGCCAGCGGACGACCGTCGAGCGGAAGCTGCGGATCATCACCCCGACCCCCACGGTCACCGAGACGGCGACGACCAAGGCGGCGATCGCCACCGCCGTGCGGGAGAGCGAGGCGACCACCCCGCCCGCCGCCAGGCGGCCGAGAAAGCCGAAGAGGGCGCCCATGGGCCGGCGGGCGAGCCGCATGAGAACGACCGTGGCCGCCGGGGCGAGGAGGGCGAAGCCCAGAATGACGGCGAAGAGACCGAGGAAGGCGACCACGACGCCTCCCGGAAGGGCGAGGAGAACGCCGCCCAGAACGAGGAGCGCGGCCCCCGCCGCCGCCGCCCGCGGCAGGGCCTTGCGCACCCGCGCCTCCAGGGTCGAGCGGGTCAGGACGGCGCGGGGGGGCGCGGTGGTCGCCTCGATCGCCGGCCCGAGGGCGGCGAGGAGGGTCGCCCCCACCCCCAGGGCCAGGCCCTTGGCGAGGGTCCAGGCCGGGATCGCCAGGTCGCGCACCGAGAGCACGAAGTAGAGGTCGTTGATGGTCTGGGTGACGAGCCGCACGAGGCCGCGGCCGAGCGCCACCCCGGCGACGAGCCCGGCGCCGCTCCCGGCGAGGGCGACGACCGCCGCCTCGGCGAGCACGAGGGCGAAGACCTGCCCCCGGGTCACCCCGAGGGCGCGGAGCGTGCCGATCAGGGTGCGGCGCTGGACCACCGAGAAGGTGATCGTGTTGTAGATCAGGAAGGCGCCGCAGACGAGGGCGAGGAGCGAGAGGGCGGTCAGGTTCAAGCGGAAGGCGCGGGTCATGCTCGCCGTGCTCTCCCGCCGCTGGGCGGTGCGGAGCAGCTCCGCCCCAGGCGGCAGGAGGGCGCGGGCGCGGGCCAGGAGGCGCTCGCCCGCCGGGCCGGGCGGGACGATCAGGTCGATCCGCGAGAGGAGGCCGATCCGATGGCTGAGCTCCTGGGCGGTGGCGATGTCGACCACCAGGATGTCGGCGACGGCGCGGCGGGTGCTCTCGTCCCGCGGCTCGATCGT
>JAXDLD010000398.1:0-5217 GCA_034666805.1 Acidobacteriota bacterium | reverse complement strand
ACGGTCAGGGCCGGCCCGCCGCCGGGCTCCCGGGCGGTGAAGGTGGTGGCTGCCGTGATCCCGGGGAGCCCGCCGGCCGCCACGGGGAGCTGGCTCCAGGCGCGCTCGATCAGCGGTGAGGTCGCGGGGTCGGCGGACTCCTGACCGACAGGCTGGTCGACGGTCAGCAGGCTGTGGAACGGGATGCAGTCCACCTGGCAGACGAGGTAGTCGAGGTCGGCGGTCAGGCGCTCGCTTCCCGGGCCGCCCGGGCCGGCGCTCCAGCGAGCGCGGACCGGGTAGACCACCTCGCGCTCGTAGCCGAAGGCGACGAGCCCCCCGCGGAGCTCGAAGCGCCTGGGAGCGGGCCACAGGAGATCCCCAGAGGCCGCGGCGGGCGAGCCGGAGAGCTTGAGCGTGGGGGGATAGCCCGCGTCGCCGCTGTTTTTCCAGTAGACGTGCCACTCCGGCTGGAGGAGAAAGTGGAGGCCGAGCCGGATTTCCGTGCCGCTGCCAAGCGGAGCCACGAGGTACGGCGTGATCAGCCGCGCTCGGGAGGGGCCGTTGACAGCCCAAGGGCTCGCGACGCCGGCCGCGGGCAGGGGGAAGAAGATCGTCGCGGCGAGGAGGAGCAGCGCTCGGCGGGCATTCCACATCCTCTAGAGGGTATCCGAGAAACGATGGGCGAGGCTGCGGTCGAGCGCCTCGCGAGGCGATCCCGGGCGGGGGTTAACGCCGCGGCTCAGCCCTGAGCGGCCTCGTCCTCGCCATCTTCCTTCGTCTCCGCCGGCTTCTCCGCCGCCGCTGCCGGTTCCGCACCGCCGCCCGCCTCCGGCCGCAGGTCGCCGGTGATCCAGTCGAAGAGCCTTGTCCGTTCCTCGGTCGAGAGGGAGAAGCCGGCGCTCTCGCAGAGCACGGCCACGTTCCGGGCGAAGATGGCGGCGAGCGCCAATGGCTCCTCGGGGCCGGCCTGGCAGTAGCGGTGGCCGGCGAAGGAGATGCCGCGGAGGATGAAGTTGACCGAGGAGCGGGCGACCGGCGAGCCCTCCTCGATGCAGCGGTCGCGGACGGCCTTCGACGTGCGGTGGAGGAAGTAGCCGTGCTGGTTGACCTCCTCGGCCACCCTTCTGAAGATCCGCCCGTACTCGTGCGGCGTGAGATAGGGGGCGTCGGTCAACTGGTGGATGCGGAAGGCGAGCCCGGCGAGCTCCGGGTCGGCGCTCTCCAGCTCGTCCGGACGGCCGGCGGCGGGGACCTGGTGGCGGTCGGGGTCGTAGACGTAGCCCGGCTTGACCGAGGAGACGGCGAAGCCGGGGTCCTCCTGGCCCCCCAGGAGATCGCGGAAGGTCCCCGCTCCGGCCCAGCGCGAGCGGAGGACGGCGTCGCCGAAGTGGCCGATCACCGTCTGCGCCACCCGCGCCATGGGTACCGCCGCGTCCGAGGAGTCCACGATGTCGCGCACGAAGTCGAGTACCTCCTCGGTCAGGCCGGCGACGTCGATGGGTTCCGCCGGCGCTCCGCCGGCATCGGCACCGATGGGGTCCGTGCCCCCCTCCTCCGACTCCGGCCGCTCGGCGCCGGGGCGCACCCGCACCTTCCAGGGGTCGCCGTCGAGCATTGAGAGGTCCGGCCGCGCGTGCACCACCCCCCAGGTCATCGAGCGCAGGCTGTTGAAGCCCAGCCAGTTGGTGCTGGCGGTGAACTCCGGGAACTCGCGGTAGATCGAGGGGAGGTCGGTCGCCACCAGCTCGCCCGAGGCGCTCGCCCGCTCGTAGACCTGATCGGCGATCCGCCGCAGGAGGTCGGGGCCGGCGGTGATGGCGGGGATGCCGGGCGTCAGCCGCGGCGGGCTGGAGATGGCCGGCCGGACGATCCCGGAGAGGTCGACCCCGATCGCCTCCTCTAAGAAGGTGTCCTCGTCGATCAGCAGGTCCGAGGCCGCCTTGTAGGCGGTCGAGGCGGGGCCGATGGCCAAAACGGCGCTCCGCCGGTCGTGCTTCGAGAGCCGCAGGAGCACCGGCGTGAAGTCAGCGTCCCCCGAGAGGATGATGAACTCGTCGAAGTGGGTGTCGTGGTGGAGCGCATCCAGGATGTCGATCACCATGTGGATGTCGGAGCTGGTCTTGCCGCCGCTCGTCAGGGCCGGGCAGTCGACCACCTCGAAGGCGGCGCGCGAGAAGTCCGGCCGGAAGCGGCCGAACTGGGAGGGGTTCAAGTAGCAGCGGCGGAAGAGGATCTTCCGCGGCCGGGGCCGCTCGGAGATCTCCCGGCTGTCGTAGGGGAGCTTCTCGCGCAGCCAGTCGAGCCAGCGCCCCGGGTTGGTGGCGAACTGCTCGGCCGCCCGCGGGTCCTCCTGCTGCAGCCGGAGATAGATGTTGTCGAAGTCGACGAAGAGGGCTGTGCGGACGTGCGCGGGGCTCGGGAGTGATTCGTTCAAGGCACCGCCTCCGGTTCGGGCTCCCGGAAGGCGAGCGACGCGGCGCTCCCCTCCGGGAACAGAAAAGCAAGGGCAAAGGTGACGGCGCATACCGCGGCGAGCACCAGGTAGACCCCCTGGAGCCCGTGCAGCATGGCCGCGGAGAGGTGGGCGAGATCCGGCGGCGACAGGCGGGCGCGGAGCGCCGGCTCGAGCGCAGCGTTGGCGTTGACGCCGGGGCCGGCCTGGGCGGTCAGCCGGGCGTTGAAGAGCGCCCCCAGGAGGGCGACGCCGACGGCGCCGCCCATCGTGCGGAAGAACTGCACCGTGCTGGTCGCCACCCCGCGGAGGCGCCAGGGCACCGCGTTCTGGACCCCGAGCAGGTAGGGCATGGAGGTGAACCCCATGCCCAGGCCGGTGACCAGCATGGCGAAGCGGATGACGTTGGGGCCGGTCGTCGCTTCGGTGCGGGCGAGGAGCACCCCGCCCACGGTCGTCAGCACCCCGCCGGTGAACAGCATCTGCCGGTAGCGCACGCGTTTCAGCAGACGGCCGGAGATGGTGCTGGCGATCGGCCAGCCGACGAGGATGGGGGTCAGGATGGTGCCGGCGTCGACTGCCGTCCCCCCGAGGACCCCCTGGGCGAACATCGGCACATAAGCCGTGATGGCGAAGAGGAGGATGCCCAGGAGCGCATTGCCGGCCGAGGCGACGGCGATCAGCCGGTCCTTGAAGAGGTCGAGCGGCAGCATGGGCTCCGGCGTCCGCCGCTCCTGCCAGAAGAAGACGGCCAGGGCGACGAGCGATCCGGCGAGGAGGGCGAGGGTGCGTGGATCGCTCCACCCCCACGCCCCCGGCCCCTCGACGAGGCCGAGGAGGAGGAGGGTGACGGCGGCGGTCAGGGAGACCGTGCCAAGGAGGTCCAGCCGGTGCTCCCGCCGCCCCGTCGGCTCCTCCTTCAAATAGCGTTGGAGGATGAGCGAGGAGGCGATGCCCAGCGGTACGTTGAGATAGAAGGTCCAGCGCCAGGAGAGGGCGACGGTGACCACTCCGCCGAGATAGGGGCCGAGGAGGCTGGCGACCGCCCAGACGCCGGAGAAGAGCCCCTGCATCTTGCCGCGCTCTTCGAGGGTGAAGATGTCGCCGATCAGGGTCAAGGCGATCGGCTGCAGGCCGCCCGCCCCGAGGCCCTGGATGGCGCGGAAGAGGATGAGCTGGCCGATCGAGTGCGCCGCCCCCGAGAGGGCGGTGCCGATGAGGAAGAGGACCACGGCCACATGGTAGATCCGCCGCCGGCCGTAGAGGTCGGCGAGCTTGCCGTAGAGGGGGACGGTGGTGGTCGAGGTGAGGAGGTAGGCCGAGAAGACCCAGGAGAGCTGCTCGACCCCGCCCATCTCGCCCACCGCGGTGGGCATGGCGGAAGCGATCGCCGTCGCTTCGAGGGCGGCGATCGCCATTCCCAGCATGAGCGCGGAAGTTACGAGGTTTCTTTGGCGTCCAGGTTCCACGGCGCGGGGATTCTAGCGTAAGGAGGGGCCGCCCTACCCCCTTGCACCCGGTCCGTCCGCGCGGCATGCTCCGTCCTGAAGACGGGCTGGGCCCGCCGAGCGGCTGCGTGTCCCGAAACTTTCCGCCATGGAGGTCTCATGCGCCACACCGAGCTCCATCGAACCGCGCACATCGGCTGGCTGCGCGCCGCCGTCCTGGGCGCCAACGACGGCCTCATCTCGACGGCGAGCTTAGTCGTCGGCGTGGCCGCCTCCGGCACCGGGCGGTCGGCGGTCCTGATCGCCGGCGTCGCCGGCCTGGTCGCCGGGGCCATGTCCATGGCCGCTGGCGAGTATGTCTCCGTCAGCTCCCAGGCTGACACCGAGCGCGCGGATCTCGCCCGCGAGGGCCGCGAGCTGGTGGCAGACCCGGTGGCCGAGCGGGAGGAGCTGGCGGCGATCTACGTCGATCGCGGACTGACGCCGGAGCTCGCGGGGCAAGTCGCGGTGGAGCTCATGGCCAAGGACGCTCTGGCGGCCCATGCGCGCGACGAGCTCGGGCTCTCGGAGGCGACGGCCGCGCGGCCGCTGCAAGCGGCGTTCGCCTCGGCGGCCAGCTTCGCCGTGGGCGCGCTGCTGCCGGTCGCGGTCTCGGCCCTGGCGCCGCAGGCGCTGCTGGCGCGTCTCGTCACGGCGAGCGCGCTCGTCCTCCTGGTCCTGCTGGGCGCGGTTGCCGCGCGGGTCGGCGGGGCGGCGATGTGGCGGGGCGCCCTCCGGGTGGCCTTCTGGGGCGCGCTCGCCATGGGCGCCTCGGCCCTGGTCGGGCGGTTGTTCGGCGCGAGAGGCTAGAGGTCTGTCCCATCAGAGTTGATAGTTTGGACTTCGAGTGGGGCCACAAGGCGGGCCGGCGGTGGAAACGGCGGCGTCCGGGAGAACGCCCCCCACGGGTGGGGGCGCTAGTGCGCCTGCGAGCGCACACGTTCAGAGAGGTGTGAATCCTCTTCAGGCATACGCTCTCCGGCCTGTAACCGAAGGTAACTGCGTCGCCGTGAGGCGGGGTGGGGAGCAACCGGAGGTGAGAGACCAGTCCGCAGGAGGACAAACTCGATTCGGCCTGACGCAACCGGCGAGCCTGCTAGCGAATGGCGAAGCCTAGACCCGCAAGGGAGACCCATCGATCTGAGGGGTAGCGTGTCAAAGCGGCGATGGGGGACGTCGGGTGGTTGGAGGCAGAATGGTCTCGTATCGGACGTGTGACGTGAAGCAGGGAGACCTCTTCGGTGCTGGAGAGCCGTTGAGGAGTCAGAGTCCCCATAGTAGCGAAGAAGCGCCGTA
>JAXDLD010000397.1:0-4943 GCA_034666805.1 Acidobacteriota bacterium | reverse complement strand
CCCCTGGGATTGGGGGGATTGGGGGTGCTCGGAGCAGGCGATACTGGCGATACGGGCGATGTGTCCGCCAGGCGGCGGAAGGTCCCCACCTCCTCGACGTCGACGGGGAGCCCGCCCAGGTCCGCCGGCAGGAGGTGGCCGTTGGCGATCTGCTCCTGCGGGTATTTGATGCGGACGAGGAACTTGACCGCGAGAATCCCGGTGGGCCGGCCGTTCACGAGCTTCTCGCCGATCCCCACCCCCACCACGTTGCTCGACGGGGCGGGGCTCGCGGCGCTCCGCCGTCCGTGGCGGGTGCGCGGCGCCTGGCCGAGGTGCTCCCGGGTCATCTCCCGCTTGGCGGCGCGCAGCTGGTCGAACCGCTCGGGGTGCGGGGTCAGGAAATGGCCCGGCGGCGGTGCTTTCCTGGTGGTCATCGCGGCATCTACCGGGCCACTATGGAGCCACGGTGGTCGACTGCCAGGCGGCGAGCAGCCACCGTCCATGGTGCTTGGCGTAGACACTGGTGAAGCGGGCCGGGAAGGAGATCTCCTTGCCGTTCGCCACCACCTTGATGTCGGCGCGGCCGGTGACCACCGCGGCCGCGGGGCCGAAGAGCCGCACGAGAACCTCGCTCGGGGTGAGGGCGAGATAGCGCAGCTTGCCCGAGCTCAAGGATTGCAGGAAGGACGCCTTGGTGTCGACGACCCCGGTCGAGTGGACGTAGGTCAGGTCCTCCGCCAGCAGGCGCTCGAGGAGCGCGGTATCCCCCTGGACCATGAATTCGAAGCGCTGGAGCTCCACGGCCTTGACCGCCGCCGTGCCGTCGTCGGGATAGGCCGGCGCCGGCGCCGCCGGTGGGACGACAGCGGGTCCGGGAGTCGTTTCCGGCACCGGAGGCTCGGGCCGCTGGGCGGCGGCCAGGGCGGGGAGGAGAAGCAGGAGCGCGAGGGCGCGGATCGGGACCGCACCGTGGACCGCACGCGGAGACTTGGCGAACATGGACCTCCTCCTCCTCACAGTAAAGGTGAGGTGCGGGATCTTAGCAGAGCGCGGCCCCAGGGGTCGGATACAATCGCCGGCCGAATGCCCTCCCCTCCTCCCTTGACCGGGCTCCGGGTCCTCGACCTCTCCCGGGTCCTGGCGGGGCCGCTCTGCACCATGGTCCTGGGCGACCTCGGGGCGGCGGTGATCAAGGTCGAACGGCCAGGGGCAGGCGACGAAGCCCGGCAGTGGGGGCCGCCGTGGGTGGAGGGGCCGGGGGGACGGGAGAGCGCCTATTTCCTCGCCGCCAACCGCAACAAGCGTTCGGTCACCGCCGATCTTTCGACCCCGGAGGGCCAGGCCCTCGTCCACCGCCTTGCCGCAGCGGCCGACGTGGCGATCGAGAACTTCGCCCCCGGGACCCTCGAGCGCTGGGGGCTGGGCTACGAGGCGCTCGCCGCCGTCAACCCCGGCCTCGTCTTCTGTTCGATCACCGGCTACGGTGGCGACGGCCCGGAGGCGGGCCGGCCGGGGTACGACTTCGCCGTCCAGGCCCGCGCCGGCTGGATGGCGGTGACCGGCGAGCCCGCCGGCCCCCCCATGAAGACCGGCGTCGCCTGGGTCGACGTCCTGACCGGCCAGAACGCCGCCATCGCCATCCTCGCCGCCCTAAACGAGCGCAGCCGGTCCGGCCAGGGTCAACGGATCGAGGTCGCCCTTTTCGACTCCGCCCTCTCCGGGCTCCTCAACGTCGCCCAGGCGGCGCTCGTCACCGGCCGGGAGCCGGCGCGCCACGGCAACGCCCATCCCACGATCGTCCCCTACGAGGCGTTCGCCGCCGCCGACCGGCCCTTCGTCCTGGCGGTGGGCAACGACGCCCAATGGCGGCGCCTCTGCGCCGCCCTGGAGCGCCCCGACCTCGCCGCCGAGCCGCGCTTTTCCACCAACCCGGGGCGGGTCGAGGCGCGGAAGGAGCTCTCGGCCCTCCTCGCCGCCATCTTCGCCACCGGCGACGCCGCCGGCTGGCTCGCCCGGCTCGACGCCCAAGGCGTCCCCTGCGCTCTCGTCCAGAGCGTCGGCGAGGCCCTGGCCGATCCGGTCCTCCGCGACCGCGCCGGGCTCTGGGAGATGGACGGGGCGACCTTCGGCCGAGTGGCGACCGTCGCCTCCCCCCTGCGCTTCGCGCGCACCCCGGCCCGCCTCGCCCGCCCCGCTCCCGGACTGGGCGAGCACCAGGAAGAGATCGAACGTGACGGCTGGGGCTAGACGGCCCCTTGCCGGGGGGATCGCGCTCGCCCTCGTCCTCGCGCTCGGCTGCCGCCAGCGGCCGGCCGCGCCCGCGGCGTCGCCCTCTCCCCCTGCCGGGCCGGCCGCGGAGTGGGTCACCGTCTACGACCCCAAGCTCGCCTGGAACGGCTACACCCTGACCCTCCACGACCAGCGGGTCCCGGTCCTCCTCGACATGAACGGCCGGCCGGTGCACAGCTGGCCCGAGGCGCGGATCAAGTCCCGGGTGCGCCTGCTCCCCGACGGCTCGCTCCTCGGGATCGGGCTCGGCCGGCAGGTCGTCGAGTACGACTGGGAGGGCCGGCAGACCTGGGCCTTCCGCACCCCCGGCGCCATCCCCCACCACGACGTCCTCCGGCTCGGCAACGGCCACACCCTGGTGCTGATCCTCCGCGAAGGCGAGGGGACCGACACCCTGCTCGAAGTCGACCGCCCCGGGCAGGTGGTCTGGACCTGGCGGGCGGCGGACCACCGCGGCGACCTCCTCCCGGCGCGACCGGCGCACGCCGACGACGTCACCCACATCAACTCGCTCCAGGAGCTTCCCGAGAACCCCTGGTACGTCGCCGGGGACCGCCGCTTCCGGCCCGGCAACCTCCTGCTCTCGGCGCGCAACCTCAACACCATCTTCGTCGTCGAGCGCCCCAGCGGCAAGGTCGTCTGGTCGTTCACCGAAGGCCTCGACCGCCAGCACGAGGCGCTGATGAACGGCCCGGACCTCCCCGGGCCGGGGCGGATCGCGGTCTTCAACAACCGGCTGGGGAGCTTCTGGGGCGACCACCAGAGCGAACTCCTCGAGCTCGAACCCCGAGCCGGCACGGTCGCCTGGAGCTACCGGTCGCCGGGCTTCTTCTCGCCGACCAGCGGGGTGCAGCAGGTGCTCCCCAACGGCAACGTCCTCGTCACCTCGACCCGGGGCGGCCGGCTGTTCGAGATTACCCGGGCCGGCCGGCTCGTCTGGGAGTGGGTCCCCCCGTACCCGCCGGTGCGCGCCGTCCGGGTCGCCGCCGGCGCCTGCCCCCAGCTCGCCCGGCTCGCCGCCCCGGCCCGCCATGCCGTCGTACCGCCTCTCGGCTACCGCTATGTCGACCCCGATTCCTACCGTTTCGCCCGCCAGGGCTCCCGGATGGACGTCGCGGTGGCCGGCGAGAAGCGGACGGTCCTCAAGGAGGAGACCGACTGCCGCACCCTCATGCTGCCGTCCGCGGCCAAGCTCCAGATCGGCTACGGCATCGACCCCGACCGCCTCCGCGCCGCCCGCCGCACCGCTCGGCCGCCACGGTTCGAGGTCCGCCTGCGCCCCGCCGGCGCGACCGCCGACGTCCTTCTCTGGAGCGACACCGTGGGGCTCGCCGGCCCCGCCTGGCGCGAGAGGACGATCGCGCTCGCCCCCTACAGCCTCCAGGCGGTCGAGCTCTGCGTCGAGATCGACGGTGGCGCCCCCGCTCCCGCGAGCCGGCGCGAGCGCTTCGCCTACTGGGAGCAGCCCGAGATCGACACCGCGGGCCATCCGGGCCGCAAGGCCGGAGGGGATGGGGACGACGACGCGACCCGCGCCCCGGACCCGGTCGACCTGACCGCCGAGGAGCTGGAGGTCCGCCGCCAGCATTTGAAGTCGCTCGGCTATATCAACTGAGAACGGAGCCTTTGCGTCCTCCGTTACGCGCGAGAAAAGCTCATTTAGGCGGAGAACAGGCTCTGATAGCGGTCAGGAAAGCTCTTTTTGGGCTCCGAACGGTTCTCTTTCGTGCCAGAAATGAGCTTTTCTGAACGCGGAAAGCTCTTATTCGACCGCGGAAAGCTCTGTTTCGCGGGCGAAAAGCTCTTTCCTGGACCCGAACAGACCATTTCTGGGCGCAGAAAGAGCATTCCCGCTCGCTATCAGCTCATTCCGAAGCGCTACCGGCGCCTTTCTGGAGCCTACCCGTCTGGATTTCGATCCTACGGGCTCTGTCGGCCGGCCTACAAGGGCTGGTACGGACGCTTTCCTCGGTGAGGACTCCCCTGATAGAGCGAGCGCGAGGCTTGCGGGAGCAAGCCGTGGTGGTAGTAAGGGGCCTTGACCGTGGAACCTGGTAGATGGCACGACTCTCATCCCGACGCCCGACGCCGGCTGCGAGATCGATCCGTTGGGTCGCTGCACCAACCAGACTAGTGGTCTGACGTAGGGCACATCCGTACAAGCAGGACCCGAAGACGGGGAAGCGGCGGAATCTTGGGACATTCAAGACCCTCGCTGCCGCCAAGGAGCACGAGCGAGCGGTCCAGTTCTTCAAGCGGCAAGGCTAAAAGGCGCGGGGCCGTTGGCCCAGGTCCACCCCGCGTCGTGGGGCGACGCGGAACGCGAAGAGGTTGACGACCTCGACCCTCGACCGCTGGGTTTCAATCGACGCCGCCCGCGTGGCGGCGACTCCACGAGCCAAGCCTACGGTCGGTCGGAGTGGGAACCGTTTCAATCTACGCCCCCGCGCGGGGGGCGACAGGCTCGCTCGAGAAGTTCTTCGAGCTGATTTTCAGTTTCAATCCACGCCCCCGCACGGGGGGCGACGCTTTCTGATCGCGTCCCGCATCTCCCTGTGGTGGTTTCAATCCACGCCCCCGCGCGGGGCGCGACGGCACGATCAAGACCCTGCTGCGCGGCAGCTCGGCGTTTCAATCCACGCCCCCGCGTGGGGGGCGACGGCGGTGCGCGT
>JAXDLD010000396.1:0-14562 GCA_034666805.1 Acidobacteriota bacterium | reverse complement strand
ACTGGCTGGAGGAAGAGGAGGCCCGGCGGACTCTCCTGGGCCGCAAGGCCGACAGCGGGCAACCGCTCGACTACCAGGGCTATCGCCTCGGCTTTCGCGACGGCGTCCGCAGTACCCGCGGCGCTGGCGAGCGGGCCCTGGTCCTCGCCATGCTGCCGCCGGGGGTGTTCTGCAATGACAAGCTCCCCACCGCGGTGCCCCGCTCGCCCGACGGCCGCCTCGACCTCGCCGCCGCCCTCTTCCTCTGCGGGGTCCTGAACAGCCTCGTCGCCGACTATCTCCTCCGCCAGCGCGGCGCGGCGAGCGTGACGTTCTCCATCCTCTCCCAGCTCCCGGTGCCGCGGCCGCACCCGGAGACGAGCGCGTTCTCCTCCCTGGTCGAGCTCGCCGCGCGCCTGACCTGCACCACCCCCGACTTCGCCGGCCTCTGGGAGGGGGCGATCGGCACCTTCTGGTTTCCGGAGGAGGCCGCCGTCGACCCGGCCGAGCGGGAGCGCCTCTTCTCCAAGCTCGAAGGCCGGGTCGCCCACCTCTACGGCCTGACGGAGGAGGAGCTCGCCCACATCCTCACCACCTCCGCCCAGGTGGACCGGGAGGGGAGGGAGGCCGTCCTCGCCGCCTACCGGACCCTGGGCTAAGATGGCGCGCATGAAGCCCCTCCGCCTCGTGCTCCCCCTGTTGCCCTTCCTGCTCGCCGCGGCGGCTCCAACGGCTCCGCGGGCCATCACGATCCGCGCCGGCAAGGTCTTGGACGGCCGGGGCGGGGTCCTCTCCGGCGCCACCGTCACCGTGGCGGACGGGCGGATCACCGCGGTCGACCCGCATTCGAAGGCGCCGGCGACCTACGACCTCCCGGGGCTCACGCTGCTCCCCGGCGGCATCGACACCCATGTCCACATCGGCTGGCATTTCGGCAAGGACGGCAAGCTCTACGACGAGGACAAGAAGACCGAAACCCCCGGGGAGGTCGCCCTCCATGCCGCCGAGAACGCCTACAGGACCCTGATGAGCGGGATCACCACCGTCCAGAGCCTCGGCGCCCCGGCGGACAAGGACCTGCGGGAGGCCGTGGCGCGCGGCATCCTCCCCGGGCCGCGTATCCTGACCTCGCTCGAACCGCTCTCGGCGGAGACCGGGACCCCGGAGCAGATCAAGGAGACGGTCCGGAAGCGGGCGGCGGAGGGGGCGGACGTCATCAAGATCTTCGCCTCGAAGAGCATCCGCGACGGCGGCGCCCCCACCATGAGCCAGGAGCAGCTCGACGCCGCTTGCGGCGAGGCCCGGGCCCATCATTTGCGCTCGGCGGTCCACTCGCACGGGATCGAGAGCACCCGCCGCGCGGTCCAGGCCGGCTGCACCTCGATCGAGCACGGGGCGCTTTTAGACGCCGCGACGCTCCGCTTCATGGCCGAGCACGGCACCTACTTCGATCCCAACATCGACCTCGTCTTCCGCAACTACTTCGAGAACCGGGCGCACTACATCGGGATCGGCAACTACACCGAGGAGGGCTTCGCGCAGATGCAGCAGGCCGTCCCCAAGGCTCTGACGGTGTTCAAGGAGGCGATCGCCATCCCGGCCTTGAAGGTGGTCTTCGGCACCGACGCGGTGGCCGGCGCCGACGGGCGCAACTTCGAGGAGCTGATCTACCGGGTGGAGAAGGGCGGCCAGGACCCCATGGCCGCGATCGTCTCGGCGACTTCGCTCGCCGCCGAGTCCTTAGGACTGAAGGACAAGGTGGGCGCCATCGCTCCCGGCCTCGACGCCGACCTCATCGCCGTCCAAGGGGACCCCACGAAGGACATCACGGCTCTCAAACGGGTGGTGTTCGTGATGAAGGGGGGGCGGGTGGTGAAGAACGAGGCGGGGCGGCGGTAGGCGCGCTGGCGGTCGCCGCGGCCCGCCCCACCGCCCGGGCCATGCCGCTGAAGATCAGGCGGTGGATGGGGTAGAGGAGATACCAGTAGAGGGTGCCGGCCAGGCCGCGGGGAGCGAAGAGGGCGGACTGGACGAGGCGGGTGCCAGCGGTTTCGCCGGGCTCGGGCTGGGCCTCGAACTCCAGCCAGGCGCGGCCGGGGACCTTCATCTCGGCCCGCAGGCGCAGGCGGTTCGGGGGGCGGACCTCTTCGACCCGCCAGAAATCGAGGGCCTCGCCCGCCCGGAGCTCTTGCGGATCGCGCCGCCCGCGCCGCAGGCCGGGACCGCCAACGAGGCGGTCCAGGAGGCCGCGGAGCTGCCAGGCCCAGTCCCAGACCAGCCAGCCGCAGTCGCCGCCGAGGGCGCTGAAGGTGCGGAAGACCTGCTCCGGCGAGGCGGCGACGTGGAGCGTGCGGACCTCGCGGATGAGCCCCTCCCGGTCGTCGAGCTGGTAGGTGTCGCCGGTCCCCAGGGCGCCGCTCCAGCGGGTCTCGACCTGGTGGCCGCGGAGCTGCTCCAGGGCGAGCTCGACCGCTCGCCGGTAGGAGAGGGGCACCACCTCGGGGAAGAGCTCGCGTGAGCGCGCCGTGTCGGCGACTACCGAGTGGAGGACCCCCTGGATGAGCGGCCTCGCGAGGGTGTTGGGGATGGGGGTCACCAGCCCCACCCAGTGCCCCGCGAGGCGCGGGGTGAGGACCGGGACCGGCACGATCAGGCGTTTCAGGCCGCGGACCTCGGCGTAGACCTGCATCATCCGCCGGAAGGTGAGGGGATCGGTGCCCACGTCCACCGGGCCGGTGGCGTCGCTCGTCAAGGCGAGGAGGAGGTAGGCGAGGACGTCGTCGACGCCGATCGGCTGCACCGTGTTCTCCACCCAGCGCGGCGCGATCATCGCCGGCAGCCGCTCGGTGAGATAGCGCACCATCTCGAACGAGGCCGAGCCCGAGCCGATGATCGGGCCGGCCCGGAGCTCGAGCGTCGGCAGGCCCCGGCGGAGAATCTCTCCCACCTCCGCCCGGCTGCGCAGGTGCGAGGAGAGCTCGCCCGCGGGCACCAGGCCGCCCAGGTAGACGAGACGCCTTAGCCCCGCCTCGGTCCCGGCGTGGACGAAGCAGCTCGCAGCCCGCCGGTCGCGCTCCTCGAAGTCGGCGCCGCCGCCCATCGAGTGCACGAGGTAATAGGCGGCGTCCACGCCGGCGAGAGCGGAGCCGAGCGATCGCGGCGAGCGGGGCGCCAGCAGGTCGTCCTCCGCCACCTCCACCCGGGCGGCCCACGGCCGCCCCTCGATCCGCCGCCCGTCCCGCACCAGGACCCGCACCGCGTGGCCGCGGTCCAACAGGCGCGGCACCAGCCGGCCGCCGACGTAGCCCGTCGCGCCGGTGACGAGGACTCTCATCTCCCCATCATGTCACCGCCGGTGTTGATGTCCGGCCGCTTGTGTCCGACCTCTTGTGTCCGACATAGATCGACACAATCCGACATAGCGCGACATAAGCGCGACATACCCTTCCCTCTCCCGTTCGGACCTCCCTCGCCCGGGGGAGACCCCTGGCAGCTCTCTTGCTCTGCGGCCTCATCCTCCTCGGCCTGGGCCGGAGATTCATAGATGGATCGGTATCCCTTTTATTTTCTATAGTTTGACCCTTCTGGAGGAATGAAACCTGCATACATTTCTGTTCGATCCGCGGAGAAGCTCCGACCTTTCTCGAGAAGCTCGTCCTGTGACGCCTGTACTGAGAGGATCGGCCTGGATGTCCCTACCTGGTGAGGAAACCTAGATGAAAGCTTTACATCGGTCCGTGCTCTTTCTGCTCTTACTCCTGCTCGCGGCTACCGTCTCGACGGCCCGCGCGGCGACCCTGACCCTGACCGGCACCGTGCAGTTCAGCTCGCTCGACGGCTCGGCCGACGACAGCGATCCCACGCCGGGGGTCTTCGCCTACAACGGCACCCTGGTGATCGACGGCTCGATCAACTGCAACGACGACCCGCCGCTCGCCGACGCGGATTCCGCCTGCCCGATCTCCATCCGGACCACGGGCGACCTAGTGCTGGATGCCGGCAGCACGATCTACGCCGAGAACCGGCGGGACCAGGGCAACGGCGGGAACATCACCCTCGACGTGGGCGGGAACCTCGCCCTCCACAGCCCCGACGGCAGCCTGCCGGGGGCGGTGATCTCGAGCGGCCGGACTTCCACCCTCGGACCCCACGGCGCGCAGCACGCCGGCAACATCCAGATCACGGTCGGCGGCACGACCACCCTCGCGGCGGGGTCGACGATCGCGGCGAGCTCGCCCGCCGCTCTCGCCGGGAGCATCCAGATCACCGGCCAGGGTAAGGTGACGATCGCCGGCCTCATCTCCTCCGGCCCGAGCGCCACTCTCCTCTCCACCCGGTTCTCGGGGAACGTGGTCGCCGGCGGCGTCATCACCCAGGTTGGCGGCCCCATCACGATCATCTCCCGGAGCACCACGGGACCCGGGATCGAGGTCACCGCCGACGGCACCCTCGCCTCCCAGGGCGAAGCTCCGGGGGCCGGCCGCATCCAGCTAGAGGCCTGCGGCATCGCGGTGCGGGGCCTCGTCGTCTCGCTCGGCAGGATGAACGGCGCGGCGCAGGTCGTCCTGCGTTCCGGCAAGGACATCCTCGTCGACGGCCAGGACCTCGACAACCCGTCTCCCGCTGGAGGCCGGCTCGGCCGCGTGCGGGCCGAGTCCGCCAGGGGCGGCGCCGGCTACCGGGCGGCCCTCTATGCCCGCGGCGACATCCAGGTCGTGGGCCCCGCTCCGGCGCAGTCGACGCTCTCCGCGGTGAGCGCCGACTCCGGCCCCACCTTCCCCGGCACCGGGGGGGGCACGGTCGCCGTCGTCTCGCTCGCCGGCGCGATCACCGGGAGCGGGAACGCCTTCGAGGCGGGTATCCTGAACACCAGCAACCAGGGCGGCACGATCGACCTCGGCGCCCAGGGGAACGTCACCCTGGACGGCGGCAACCTGAGAGCGGTGGGCGACTACACGTCCGGCCGCTCCCCCCGGCACGGCGGCACGATCCGAGTGCGCTCCTACGCCCAGGAGGTGAGCTGGACGAACGGCCTGGGCGACGTCCGGCCGACGGGCGCGGGGGTCCCCGCCGCGGTCCGGGGCACCCTCACCATCACCTACTGCACGAGCGACGCGCTGACCGGCACCCAGTTCCCCACCAACGGGGCGCCGATCCAGCCCTGGCCCGTCGAGACCCAGAGCTGCGCCGACGCAGCGCCCACGCTCCCCACCGGCGAGCCCGACCTCCCGCAGTGCGGCGGCCCGGCGCCGATCGCCGCCGACGATGCCTATTCGACCCCCCAGGGCCAGACCCTGACGGTGCCGGCGCCCGGCGTCCTCGCCAACGACCAGGGGACCGGCCTCGCCGTGACGCCGCAGAGCGCGGCGCCTACCGCCCAGGGCGGCACGGTGACCCTCAACGCGGACGGTAGCTTCACCTACACCCCGCCCACCGGCTTCAGCAGCCCGCCGGACGACAGCTTCACCTACACCGTGACCAACACCGGCGGCAGCGCCACGGCGACCGTGCGGATCACGGTCAACCCCAACGCGAAGCCCACGGTGCAGAGCACCTCGCCCACGAACGGAGCCACCAACGTGGCTCCGGGGACGACGGTCACCATCACCTGGAACGAATCCGTCAACGTGACCGGCACGGCTTTCCGGCTGGAGTGCCCGAGCGGCACACCGGTCGCTTTCACGGTCACCCCGGCCTCGCCAGCCACCACCTTCGTCCTCTATCCGACCTCGCCCCTGCCGGGTGGGACGACCTGCACGGTGACGGTCGCGGCGGCCCAGGTCACCGACGTCGACGCCAGCCAGCACCCGGCGGCCGACTACGTCTTCAGCTTCTCGACGGCGATCGCCGCCGCCGACGACCTCTACCCGGAGACGGTGATCGGCAACGTCGGGGTCGACTCGAACGCGATCGCCTACAGCGTCACGGCCAACGACTCGGCCGGGAACGGCGCGACGATCACCGCCTATGACACGACGACCGCCCATGGCGGCAAGGTGGTGATGACCACCTCGGGAGCGGGGATCGGCCGCTTCACCTATGTCCCGCCCGCCGGCTACCAGGGGGCGGACAGCTTCCACTACACGATCACCAATGGCGGCAGCAGCGCCACCGCGACGGTCAACCTGAACGTCCTCGGGATTCTCTGGTTCATCGACAACCACGCGGTGGCGGGCGACGGCCGCCTGTCGTCGCCGTTCAACAGCCTGGCCGCCTTCCAGGCGGTCAACAACGGTACCGGCACCAACCCCGGTCCCAATCACAACATCTTCCTCTTCGAGAGCGATACCGACTACACGGGTCCGCTCACGCTCCTCTCCGGTCAGAAGCTGATCGGTCAGGACGCCACGGCGAGCCTGGTCGCGATCACCGGCTTGAACCCCGGCCCGAGCAGCTTCGCCCTGCCGGCCACGAACAGCGGCAACCCGGTGATCGTCCGCATCACGAGCAGCGGAAACGGGATCAACCTGGGACAGAACAACACGCTTCGCGGCCTGACGGTGGGAAATACGACCGGTACGGCCATCACGGGCTCCGGCTTCGGGACTCTGACCGTCGCCGACGTGACCGTCAACACCACCGGCGCCGCGCTCGATCTCGCCAGCGGAACGGCCAACGCCACCTTCAACGCCGTATCCTCCTCGGGCGGCACCCATAACATCAATCTCAGCAACCTCGCCGGGACCCTGATCGCCAACGGCGGCGCCCTCTCCGGCAGCACGGGGACGGCCTTCAACGTCGATCAAGGCACGGCGAACGTGACCTATGCCGGATCGATCACCAGCGGCGTCCGCACGGTTTCGATCACCAATCGGACCGGCGGCACGGTGACCCTCTCCGGTGCCATCTCCGAGACCGGGACGGGCATCTTCCTCTCCGCCAACACCGGCTCGACGATCACCTTCTCCGGCGCGGTGACCGCGACCACCGGCGCCAACCTCGCCTTCACGGCGACCGGCGGCGGCACGGTCAACGCGACCGGCGGCGGCAGCACCTTAACGACGACGACCGCCACGGCCTTGAACGTCGTCAACACGACGATCGGGGCGAGCGGCCTCACCTTCCAGAGCGTTTCGGCCAACGGCGGAGCCAACGGCATCGTGCTCGATACGACGGGCGCGAGCGGCGGCCTGACCGTGACCGGGACGGGCACGGCCGGCAGCGGCGGCACGATCCGCAACCTGGCTGGTGCGGACGGCGCGATCGCGGGTATCGGCGTATTCCTCAACAAGACGAGTAACATCTCTCTCAACTGGATGCAGCTCGGCGATTTCCAGAATTTCGCCATCCGCGGAACCAGCGTGTCCGGGTTCACGTTGAGCCACTCGGTCATCAACGGCGCCAATGGCACCAACTCGGCCGCGCCGTTTAATGAAGGGAGCGTCTCTTTCAGTGAGCTGACCGGGGCCGCCACGATTTCGAGCACCAGCATCGGCGGCGGTTTCTCGGACAACGTCCGCGTCGTCAATACAAAGGGGAGCCTCGACCGGATTACCTTCTCCTCCGTCACGATCGGTGCAAACAGCACGACCGACGGCAACGACGGCGTCACTCTCGAGGCACAGGGCACGGCGACGCTTAACGTGACGGTCCAGAACAGCAACTTTACTTCCGCCCGCGGTGATCTCTTCCAACTCAACCTGCTGGGCACCAGTAAGTCGGATCTCGTGTTCACGGGCAACACGCTCTCGAACAATCATCCGGCGATCGCCACGGGCGGCGGCGGCGTGACGATCTCTGGCGGTGACAACACGGGATCGGGCGTGACTCTAACCTACAACGTCGCCAACAACACCGTCCGCGACGCCAACGGTCACGCCTTCCTGATCGTCAAGTCGACCGACCCCGGTTCCTTCACGGGGACGTTTACCAACAACACGATCGGCGTTACCTCCGTGGCGAACTCGGGCTCACAAGCGGGTTCGGGCCTAAAGGTCCAGAACGCGGGGCTCGGCACGGTTCAGGCGACGATCACGGACAACCACATCTCGCAGTACAACAACTTCGGCATCGAGCTCGTGACCGGAGGCAGCGCCACTCCCGAGAGCGGCAATCTGATCGTCACCGTGACGGGAAATACCATCTCGAACCCCGGCACGGGTGGGCTGCCGATGAACGGCATACAGCTCAACGGCGGTACGGTGCCGGGCGACACGTACCAGGTCTGTGCCATGATCGGTGGTGCCGGCCTGGCCAACAGCATCACAGGCTCGGGTGCGAACGGCGGAACGGACTTCCGGCTTCGCCAGCGCCAGTCGACGACCGTGCGGCTGCCTGGCTATGGTGGCGCCAACAGCGACAACGCGGCGGTCGTCGCCTTCGTACAGGGGAACAACGGCGGAGCGTCGGGCCTGGCGTCGAACACGGTGAGCACTGGCGGCGGCGGTTTCGTTGGCGGCAGCGCTTGCCAGTAGTCGAGAGTCAGTAAAGGTGGCCCCGGACCGGCGGTGAGCCGGCCGGGCCACGACTCTTTTCGGGCTCCGCGATACACTTATCGCCCATGAGCTCCCACGTCGGCCCGGCCGAGCCGGGCCGTCCGTTTCCCCCGACCCGGTACTCGGTGGTCCATGCCGTCGGCGACGCCGACCCCGAGGTGCGCCGGCAGGCCTTCGCCGCCCTGGCGGAGAGCTACTGGAAACCGGTCTACAAGTACCTGCGGGTCCACTGGCGGGCCGAGGGGGAGGACGCCGCCGACCTCACCCAGGAGTTCTTCGCCCGCGCTCTCGAGAAGGGGACCTTCGGCGCCTACGACCCCGAGCGGGCCCGCTTCCGCACCTTCCTCCGTACCTGCCTCGACCACTTCGCCGCCAGCGAGAAGAAGGCCGCCCGGCGCGAGAAGCGCGGCGGGGGCAGGGCGCCCCTCTCCCTGGACTGCGCCGATTTCGCTGGTGCCGAGGCCGAGCTCAGCCACCAGGGCGCCGCCGCCCCGCCTGACGGGGAGGAGTACTTCCACCGCGAGTGGGTGCGGAGCCTCTTTGCTTCCGCCGTCGAGGACCTTCGCTCGCAGTCCGCCGCCGCCGGCAAGGGGGCCCGTTTCGCCCTCTTCGAACGCTACGACCTCGAAGGGCCGCCGCCGGGGGAGCGGCTGACCTACGCCCAGCTGGGCGAGGAGGCGGGGATGTCCGCCGTCCAGGTGACCAACGAGCTCGCCGCCGCCCGGCGCGACTTCCGCCGGCTCGTCCTCGCCCGCCTCCGCGCGCTGACCGCCAGCGAGGCCGAGCTCCGGGCCGAGGCGCGGCTGGTCCTGGGGGTCGACCTGCCGTGAGGTGGCTCTCCGATGCCGCCCTCGAGCGTCTCAAGGGTTCAGAAGACCTCCCGGCGCCGGACGACGGGCCGGAGATCCCCGGCGGGCGCTACGAGGTTCTCGCCGAGATCGGCCGCGGCGGCATGGGCACCGTCTACCTGGCGCGTGACCGCGATCTCGACCGCGAGGTGGCGCTCAAGGTGCTTCGGCTCGCCTTACCCGACGTCGCGACCCGCATGCTGCGCGAGGCGCGCATCCTCGCCCGCCTGGAGCACCCGGGGATCGTGCCAGTGCACGACGTCGGCACCCTGCCCGACGGGCGGATCTTCTACGCCATGCGGCGGGTCCGCGGCCAGCACCTGGACGCCTACGCCCGGACCGCCACCCTTCCCGAGCTGCTCAGGGCCTTCGAGCGGGTGCTCGACGCCGTCGCCTTCGCCCATGCCCACGGGGTGATCCACCGCGACTTGAAACCCGACAACGTCCTCGTGGGGCCGTTCGGCGACGTCCTGGTCATGGATTGGGGAGTGGCCAAGCTGCGCGCGGAAGCGGGGGAGGGGGAAGCGGCGGGATCTCCCAACTCCCACCTCCCGGGCCAGACCGCCCACGGGACCGTCCTCGGCACCCCCGGCTACATGGCCCCCGAGCAGGCGCGCGGCGAGGTCGAGGGGACCGACGAGCGGGCGGACGTCTACGCCCTGGGCAGGATGCTCGCCGCCCTGCTCGGCGATATGGGCGATCTGCCGGCCGGCCTTCCGCGCCCGCTGGCAGGGATCTGTGCGCGGGCCACGGCGGCGGCCCCTACCGCCCGCTACCCGAGCGTCGGCGGGATGGCGGACGATCTCGGGCGCTACCTCGCGGGGCTGCCGGTGGGGGCCTACCGGGAGGGGCTCCTGGAGCGGGTCGGCCGCCTGGCCCGGCGCTACCGGGTGGCAATCCTCCTTGTCCTTGCCTATCTCGCCATGCGTATTCTCCTGCTCGTGCTGCTCCACAGGTAAAGCGACGGCAGGTTAAAGGATTCCGCGGCGATGTCGTAGAGGAGAGTACCGGGCGACCGGCACCCGGCTTCTTCCAGAGGAGAATGGAATGAACAAAGTGGTATTCGGCCTTCTGCTGGGCGGCTTCCTGGGGATCTTCGACGGCCTGTCGGCGCTCGTCTCGGCGCCCGAGACCCGGCCCCAGATCGTGGGCATCGTCGTCGGCTCCGTGTTCAAGGGGCTGATCACCGGGGTGTTGATCGGCTACTTCGCTCGTAAAGTGCGCTCGCTCCCCTTGGGAATCTTCTTCGGCCTCGTGGTCGGGCTCCTCCTCGCCTTCGCCGTGGCGGCCATGCCCAATCCCGAGCACAAGCACTACTACTGGGAGATCATGCTGCCCGGCGGCGTCCTGGGGATGATCGTCGGCTACGCCACCCAGCGGCACACCGAGCGCGCGGGGCGACCGGCCGGGAACGCCGCGGCTCTCCTTCTCGCCGTCCTCGCTCTCGCCCTCCCCGGGACGGCGCGGGCCGAGGGACCGAGCCCGGTGGGAACGGTGGACGGCAAGGCGGCCCTGGCGCATCTCAAGTCCCTCGCCGGCGACTGGAAAGGGACCCTCGCCACCCCGGAGGGCCCGCCCGCCAGGGTGCAGTACCGGGTGACCTCGGGCGGCAACGCGGTGGTCGAGACCCTCTTCGCCGGCACCGATCACGAGATGATGTCGGTCTACTACCTGGAGCGCGGCAACCTCCTCCTCACCCACTACTGCGACAGCGGCAACCAGCCGCACATGCGCCTCGACACCGCGGCCAGCACTCCGGACTCCCTCGTCTTCGCCTTCGACGGCGGCACCGGCTTCGATCCCGCCAAGGACGCGCACATCCACTCCGGCAAGATCGTCTGGAAGGGCGACCGCCTGGAGAACGAGTGGGCCGCCTACGCGGGCGGCAAGCCGGCGGGGAGCGCCAAGTTCCTTCTCTCCCACCAGTAGCTCTCTCGAAGCAGCGGGGGCGAGCCTACCGGCCGGGCGTGCCGATCGTCACCCTCCCCGCGTAGGGGCCGACGAGATAGGCCGGATCGGGGTCGACGGTCAGGGTCACCATCCCCGATCCGCCGGCCAGCGGCCGGATGGGCACGGTGACCCGGTTGGCTCCGGCGGGGAAGGTGACCGTCCCCGGAACGGCCTCGTAGTCCGTCCCGTTCCGGGCCGTGCCGCCCAGGGTGATCCGAACGGTGAGGGGCGCGTCCGTGTGGCCGGTCCGGGACAGCAGGAAGGCCCCGGCCCGGTCCGACCCCAATATCGCCACCACGGCCTTCGTGAGGGGGTCGGCGGCGAAAGCGACGCTCGCCGCTGCCGGGGCACCCACCCGGTAGAGGGCCGAGGGCGTGAGGGTGAGCACTGCGAAGGTCGCCGGCTCCAGGCGCTCGTGCGGGAGGGGAGGGAGGTCGACCGTGGCCGCGGCGGCGCCGGGCCGCAGGAGGACCGTGCCGGAGAGCGCCGCGGAGTCGACCCCCGGGACCGCGGTGCCGGAGAGCCGGTAGGCGACCCGGAGCCGGGTGGCGGTGCTGCCGGTGCGGGTGACGGTGAGCTGGCCGTTCGCGCGGCTTACGACCGCTACCGTGGGCAGGCCCCGGCCGTCCCCGCTGTCGGTCAGGGTCAGCGCCGCCGCGCCCCGGGCGGCGTCGATCCGGTAGGCGGGGTCGCTCACCAGGGTCAGCGCCACCGTCTCGTCCCCCTCAATGAAGGCATCGGCGATGGGCGCGATCCGCACCCGAGCGAAGGAGGCCCCGGCCGGGATCGTCACCGCCCCGGCGGCCGGGGTTGCCGTGTAGTCGGCGCCCGGGGCTGCCGTGCCGGAGAGCGCCCAGCGGACGGTGAGCGGGGCGGCGGTGCCGCCGGTCCGCGAGACGGCGAAGATCCGCGGCGGCCCGGCCTCTGAACCGCCCGCGCCCGCCCGGACGCTCACGGTCACCGGCGGCAACGTTTGGAGGCTACGGTCGAGGAAGTCGTAGACCACCTGCCAGATCTCGGCCGAGCTCGTCCACGGGTCGTGGCCATGACCGGCGTTCTGGACCGGCACGAAGGTGGCGCGGACCCCCTGGGCGAGGAGGGCGTCGAAGAGCAGCTCGCTCTGGTTGAAAGGGATGAGCGGGTCCGCCGTGCCGTGCATGAGGAGGAAGGGCGGATCGTCCGCCGAGGCATAGGTGGCGGGGTTCGCCATCGCCACCCGCTCCGGCCGCTCCTGGACCGGACCGCCCACGAAGTTGCCCTCGTCCGAGCGTGGATCGTCGTGGTCGGCGGTGCTGGGATAGAAGTGCATCGCCACGAAGTCCGTCGCCCCATACCAGTCGACCACCGCCTGCACCCGGCTCGAGATCCCCGGGTGCCCGCCGGTCGAGCCCTCGAGGTCGACGCTGGCATCGGGCGCGCCGAGAGTGGAGACGCCCACCCCGCCGCTCGTCCCCAGCATGGCCGCGAGCTGTCCGCCCGCCGACTCGCCCCAGGCGGCGAAGCGGTCGGGGTCCAGGCCGTAGGTCGCGGCGTTGGCGCGCAGGAACCGCACCGCCCCCTTGACGTCCTCTATCTGCGCCGGCCAGATCGCCACGTCGGTCAGCCGATAGTCGACGCTCGCCACCGCGTACCCCAAGGAGCAGAGCCGCGAGACGAAGGCGGGGATCGGCCGCCGGCTCCCGGTCGCCCAGCCGCCGCCGTGGATCCAGATCACGAGGGGAACGGGAGCGCCCGCGCCGGAGGGGGCGAGGAGGTCGAGCCCCAATCCCTGGATCTGGCCGCTCCGGTCGGGGTAGGTGCCGTAGGTCAGCCCGGAGAAGCTCTGGCAGGTCTGGGCGGCGGCGGTTCCATGGACGACGAGGGGGAGGACCAGGACTGAAAGAGCGAAGCGGAGCAGGATCGCGAGCGGCCGCGGACACAGGTTGGACATACAAATCCCTCTGATGAAAGGCTGTGCACACGGAATGCCAGGAGGGGAAGCCACGACCGATCCTGCTCGCGAGGCTGGCCTGGCTTGGTCCACCGCGACGCCTCTAGCCGGGCAGACCCCCTCGGTGCTATCCTCCGCCGCCAAGTCTTCCAATAGGTGTGAGCGAACGTACGTCCCTCCCGCGGCCGGTCGTTGCCCGGCCCGGGGCCTGCTCGGAGGGAGCGAGATGAGATCGAGGCCTGCCCTGAAGCCACCCTGGACTCTCCTGCTGGCCGGCGCCTTGCTGCTGCCCGTCCTCTCCTCCTTGCCGCTCGCCCGCGCCGCCGCCCAGGACAAGGTGGCCGCGCCGCCGCTCCCGCCGGAGTGCACCGGACTTCCCCTGCCGAGCAGCCTGGCGTTCGAGAAGTCGAGGTACGAGGCGAGGCTCGGCGATTTTTTGCGGTCCGAATGCTACAGGAAGCCCCTGGGCTGGCAACACGACGCGCAGCTCCGCACCACCGGCCCCACCATCGCCGCCCTGGACGCGACGAAAGATCCCCATCTGCCGAGCTGGAAGACCACCGGCCTGGGCACTCACGGCACCGTCGTCATCTACTACTCGCCGGATGTCTACCGCTGGCTCTGCGAGGGCGACGCGGCGCGCGAACGGCGCTTCGTCTCGCAGTGCACGGCCACCTGTCCGCAGTGCCGCCTGGATGCCGGAGACCTCGCGAGCCGCCCTCGCAAACCGATCGGCGACGGTTCCATGATCGTCAAAGAGATGTATGGCGACCCCACGGCGGCGGACCTGGAGAACCCGGCGGTCCCTACGGTTAAGCCGAAGTTCATCGCCCTCATGGTCAAGGACGCCCGCGACACCAAGGACGGCTGGTTCTGGGGCTCTTGGGACCCCGCGAAGCCCGAGGTCTCGCAGCTCGACTGGCCGCCGCCGGCGAACCTGCCCTATCCCTGGATGGGCTCCGGCTACTACTGCCTCAACTGCCACGCCTCGGCCCGGGACGAATCGACCTTCTCGCACCTCAACAACATCCTGGGCGATCCCGACAGCTTCTTGAAGTACTACTTTCAGGACCAGCCGCCCATCGCCGGCGAGCCCCGGCAGAAGGCGTTCCAGGCCCTCGCCGCGCATGAGCGGTTTGAGCCCCTGGAGGCGCTGCAGCTCAAGATCGAATCCGCCGGCCCCATCTGGAACAAGGTCCCCTGGCCGAATCCTGCCGTGCTCCGCGTGAGCAAGCCGCGCGACGACTATTCGCCAGACTTCGTGAAGATCTTCGGCGCGCCGGTCATCGCGGTGCCGGGGCCGAAGGAGATCACCGACCTCTACTTCCCGCCCGAGGTCTACGACCATGCCGTGGCCGGGCCGGGCAAGCCGCCTCTCTTCCTCACCTCCGACCAGTGCGTCGGGTGCCACGCCGCGGGT
>JAXDLD010000395.1:0-3019 GCA_034666805.1 Acidobacteriota bacterium | reverse complement strand
GGTCGTAGGCGGCGTGGTCGCCCTCGTCCGCGGCGCGGAGGATCGGCCGGGCGGACGACTTCTGGCACGGCTTGAAGACCGGCATGGGCGACTGCTCGACGTGCCCGAAGGTCGGGCCGGACTCCAGCTCGACGACCACCCGGTCGCCCCTGCCGTAGATCTGGCCCCCCGTCGAACAGAGCGTCAAGTTCGTCTCCTCACGAAACCGGACTCCCACATAGGCGTCCTCGACCGCCGTGGACATCCCTTTGAAAGCGCAACCCTGACAGCCACCCATGGTCTATACCGATCCGTTGGCGCAAGCTGTTCTATGCATGATGAATACCACCTTAACGACGAAGTAGGACGTAAACGTTATCACGATCCTCCCGCCGCCGTGGACGCGACCGCGAGGACCCGCCGGCCGATGTCGTGGCGCAGGACCTTTCCGGGCCAGTCGACCGCCGCCGCCGCGGCGTAGGCCCGCTCCAGGGCGGAGCCGAGCCCGGGGCCGGTGGCGCAGACGTTCAGGACCCTCCCCCCGGCGCTCACCAGCTCGCCATCCACCAGGGTCGTGCCGGCGTGGAAGATCTGCACTCCGGGGAGTGCTCCGGCGCGGTCGAGCCCCCGGATCTCCTCACCCTGGAGCGGCCGGCCGGGGTAGCCTGGGCTCGCCAGGACGACGCAGGCGGCGGCCTCTTGCCGGAAGCGGAGGCGGGTCACGCCGAAGCCCCCGGCGGCGCCGTCGGCGAGGACGGGCAGGAGGTCGTCCTCCAGCCGGAGGAGGAGCACCTGGGCCTCGGGGTCGCCGAAGCGGGCGTTGAACTCGAGCACCCGCGGCCCCTCGGGGGTGATCATGAGGCCGGCGTAGAGCACCCCGACGAAGGGGCGGCCCTCGGCGGCGAGGCCGGCGACGGTGGGGAGGAGGATCGTCTCGACCACCTCGGCAGCGGTCTCCGGCGCCATCATCCCGGCCGGGCTGTGGCTCCCCATGCCGCCCGTGTTGGGCCCGGTGTCGCCGTCGCCGATCCGCTTGTAGTCCTTGGCCATGGCGAGCGGCAGGACCCGCTCGCCGTCGGCCAAGGCCATGCAGGATACCTCTTCGCCGGAGAGGAAGGCCTCGACCACCACCCGGTCGCCGGCAGCGCCGAAGCGGCGTTCCTCGAAGAGGACGGCGAGCGCCGCCTCGAGCTCGGCCGGGTCGGCGACGATGAGCACCCCCTTGCCGGCGGCCAGGCCGTCCGCCTTGAGGACGACGGGGAACCCGAAGCGGCCGGCCGCCGCCCGCGCCGCGGCGATGTCGTGAACGATGACGGCGGGAGCGGTGGGGATGCCGTGGCGCTCCATGAACTGCTTGGCGAAGACCTTGCTCCCCTCGATCTCGGCCGCCGCCCGAAGCGGCCCGAAGACCGCCAGGCCGCGGGCGAGGAGCTCGTCGGCGAGCCCTAAGGAGAGGGGGAGCTCGGGGCCGACCACGGTCAAGTCGATCCCCTTCTCCAGGGCGAAGTCGGCGAGCCGGTGGATCTCCTCGGGGGCGATGGGCACCGCCGTGGCGAGCGCCGCCGTCCCCGGGTTCCCCGGCGCGCAGTAGAGCTCGGAAAGGAGCGGGCTCTGCTGGAGCTTCCAGCAGAGGGCATGCTCGCGGCCGCCGCCGCCCACCACCAGGACCTTCATGCCTGCCTCCTCTGTCGGTTCATTGCAGCCCCGCCGCCAGGGCGGTCACCGCCAGGACATCCACGATGTCCTCGGCGGAGCAGCCGCGGGAGAGATCGTTCACGGGCCTCGCGAGCCCCTGGAGGAGCGGCCCCACGGCGCGCGCTCCCCCCAGCCGCTCGGTCAGCTTGTAGGCGATGTTGCCGGCGTCCAGGTCGGGGAAGACGAGGACGTTGGCCTGGCCGCCCACCGGGCTCCCCGGGGCCTTCCTCCGCGCCACCTCCGGGACCAGGGCGGCGTCGGCCTGAAGCTCGCCGTCGAAGGCGAAGCCCACCCCGCGCCCGGCGAGGACCGCGCGGGCGGCCCGCACCTTGTCGACCCGCGGATGGCTGGCGCTCCCCAGGGTCGAGAAGGAGAGCAGGGCGACCCGCGGCTCCTCCCCGAGCAGGATGCGGCAGGAGGCCGCCGCCGCCTCGGCGATGTCGGCGAGCTCGGCCGGCTGCGGGTCGGGGACGACGCCGCAGTCGCTGTAGATCAGGCCGCGGCCGTCGGGAAGGACCATGAGGAAGCAGGAGGAGACGACCTTCAAGCCCGGCCGCGGCCCCACCGCCCGCAGGGCGGCGCGGACGGTGTCGGCGGTCGTCACCCGCGCCCCCATGACCGCGCCGCCGGCCCGACCGGTGGCGACTAAGAGAGCGGCATAGTAGAGGGGGTCGCGGGCCAGAGTCTCGATGTCGGCCTCGGCGAAGCCGCGGGGGAGCAGGCGCTCTCTCAGGTGCGCCGTGAGCGCCGGGAGATCGGGGTCAGCCGCGGGCTCGAGAACGGGGACGGAGAGGGCGACACCGGCCGCCGCCGCGGCCGCCGCCACCGCCTCCGGCCTGCCGACGAGGAATGGCCGGCAGATTCCCGCCGCCGCCGCGCGCTCGGCGGCCAGGATGACCCGCGGGTCGTCCCCCTCGGCGAGCACCACCGAGGCTCCCATGCCGTCGAAAATACGCGTGGCCCGCTCCCGCAGGCGGGCGAGGAGATCGGGCGGCGGGGGGACGGGTTTCACAGTCTCCATCTCTATAAAAAGAAAGCAGGGGGGGCAGGATTGAACTCTATCAGAACGGGATGAAGCGGCCCCTTGGGAGCGGGCCCGGCAAGCGGATATAGTCGCCGCCGGCTCTCTCGCCCAGAGAGCCACGGAGGAGAACCCGGCATCGTGAGCAAGATTCAGCGCAACCTGGACCTGCTGTCGGAAGCTGGCCGAGTCCTGTCGGAATCCCTGGACTATCACACCACCCTCCAAGGCCTCGCGCGAATCACGCTACCCCGGATCGCGGACTTCTCCATCTTCTTCGAAATGGGTGCGGACAATCTCCTCCGCCACGTGGCCTCCGCCCAT
>JAXDLD010000394.1:0-4811 GCA_034666805.1 Acidobacteriota bacterium | reverse complement strand
CGCCCTCGGCGGACACTCGCTCCTGGCGGTGCGGGTGGCCGCCCGGCTCCGCGCGACCCTCGGCGTCGAGCTGCCCGTCCGGGAGCTGTTCGAGAGCCCCAAGCTGGGGGACCTCGCGGCGCGGCTGGCGGCCGAGCGGCTCCCCCCGGGACTCGCGCCGCCGCCCTTGGAGCGGCTCGGGGAGGCGGATCGCGCCGGCGCTCTCCCGGTCTCCTTCGGCCAGCGCCGGCTCTGGCTGCTTGACCGGATCGAGCCGGGGAGCCCCGCCTACAACCTGGCCGAGGCCTTCGATCTCGAGGGCACTCTGGACCCCCGCCGGTTCGCCCACAGCCTGGCCGAGGTCGTGCGGCGGCACGAGATCCTGCGCACGACCTTCCCCGAGATCGGGGGAGAGCCGGTGCAGCTCATCGCGCCGCCGGCGCCGGTGCCGCTGCCGGTCGTCGACCTCTCGGCGCTGCCCGCGAGGCGGCGCGAGGGGGTGGCGGCGGACCTGACCCGGGCCGAGGCGTCGCGCGCCTTCGATCTCGCCGCCGGGCCCCTCCTGCGCGCCACCCTCCTGCGCCTGGCCCCGGCCCGCCACCGCGCGCTCTTCTGCCTCCATCACATGGTGACCGACGGCTGGTCCCTGGACGTCCTCATGCGGGAGGTGGCGGCGGCGTACGCCGCCGCCGCCGTCGGCCGCGCCGCGCCGCTCGCGGAGCTCCCGCTCCAGTACGCCGACTGGGCGGCCTGGCAGCGTCTGGCCATGGGCAAGCTCTTCGAGCAGCAGCTCGCCTTCTGGCGGGAGCAGCTCGCCGGCATTCCCACCCTCCTTGAGCTGCCCGCCGACCGTCCGCGCCGAGTCGGCCGGACCGCCGGCGGTTCGCTCCCCTTCGCCCTCGCCCCCGCGCGGACCGGCGAGCTCGCGCGGCTCGGCCGCCTCCACGGCGTCACCCCGTTCATGCTCCTCCTCACCGGCTTCGCCGTCGTCCTCGCCCGCCTCGCCGGCCGCGAGGCGCTCCTGGTCGGCACTCCGATCGCCGGCCGGCGCCACCTGGAGACCGAGAACCTGATCGGCCTCTTCGTCAACACCCTCGCCCTCCCCGTGCGGCTCGCGCCGGGGGCGAGCTTCGGGTCTCTCCTGGGAGCCGTGCGGGCCACAGTGCTCGACGCCTTCGCCCAGCAGGACCTCCCTTTCGAGAGCCTGGTCGAAGCCCTCCTGCCCGAGCGCGGCGCGAGCCTCCGGCCCCTTGTCCAGGTGGCGTTCGCCCTCCACCGCTCGGCGGGCGTGCCGGCCTTCCCCGGCTGCGCCGTCCGGCGGCAGCCGGTCTCGAGCAGCGCCGCCAAGTTCGACCTCGCCCTCCAGCTCGCCGCCGAGGGCGGCGTCGGCGGTGTCGGCGACATGGGCGGCATCGCCGGGCGGGCCGACTACGACGCCACCCTCTTCGACGCCACGACCGTCGAGCGCTGGCTCTCCCACTTCGAGCGCCTGCTGGAAACGGTGGCGAGAGCGCCGGAGCGGCCCTGGGACGAGCTGCCGCTGGCGTCGGAGGCGGAGCGCCATCAGCTGCTCCTGGAGTGGAACGACACCGCCGTCCCGGCCGGCGAGCCGGAGCTGGTGCCGGACCGGGTCGGCCGCTGGGCGGCCACGGCGCCGGCCGCGCCGGCCGTGGAGACCACGGCGGGGAGCTGGAGCCATGGCGAGCTGGCGGCATGGTGCGGGCGGCTCGCGGGGGCCTTGCGCGCCCGGGGTGTCGGGCGCGGCGAGCGGGTGGGGGTCTGCCTCGATCGCGGGCTGGAGCTGGCGGGGGCGCCGCTCGCGCTCTGGCGGCTCGGGGCGGTCTACGTGCCGTTCGATCCGGCGGCGCCCCCGGAGCGGCTGCAGGCGCTGGCGCGCGACGCCGGTCTGCGAGCGCTGGTGACCAGCGAGGACCTCCTCGGGCTCTGGCGGGGAGGCTGGACCGAGGGCGCGGTGTTGACGGTCGAATCTCTCCCGGCCGAAGGCGGGGAGAGCGCGGCGGTCGCCCTCGGCCCGTCGGACCTCGCCTACTTGATCTACACCTCGGGGACGACCGGCGCTCCGAAGGCGGTCGCGATCTCCCATGGCGGTCTGGCCGCGACCATCGACGGGGCGATCCGGACCTTCGGCTTCGGCCGCGGCGAACGCATGCTGCACGTCTCGGCGTTCACTTTCGACATTTCGCTCTTCGAGCTCCTGGTGCCGCTCGCGAGCGGCGGCGCCGTGCGCCTCCTCACCCGCGCGGAGATCCTCGACGAAGAGCGGCTCGCCGCCGCCCTGCCGGGGGTCACCCGCCTCCACGCGGTGCCGAGCCTGATGCGGTCTTTGACCGGAGCCCTTAGGGAGCGCGGCCTCCAAGCGGGTGTCGAGATGGCGTTCGTCGGCGGCGAGCGGGTGGGCTCCGAGGTGCTGGCGGGGATGGCGGCGGCGCTGCCGGGAGCGTCGCGGGTGGTGCTCTATGGGCCGACGGAGGGGACGATCGTCTGCGCGGCGGAGCGGCTGGAGGAGGCGAGCGGCTCGCGGATCGGGCGGCCGCTCCCGAGGGTGGAGCTGCGGGTGGTCGACGGCGCCGGCGAGCCGTTGCCGATCGGCATCTCTGGCGAGCTGTGGATCGGCGGCCCGGGCGTGGCGGAGGGGTACTGGCAGCGCGGCGAGCTGACCGCGGAACGCTTCGTCTCGCGGGACGGCCGGCGGTTCTACCGCACGGGAGACCAGGCGCGCTTCACCTCTCGGGGGAGCCTCGAGTTCCTCGGCCGGGTCGACGAGCAGGTCAAGCTGCGCGGCTTCCGGATCGAGCCGGCCGAGATCGAGGCCGAGCTCGTCGCCCAGCCGGAGATCGGCGAGGCCGCCGTGGCGCTCTGGGAATCCCGGCCGGGCGATCCCCGGCTGGTCGCCTACCTCGTGCCCGCCCCGGGGGCCCCGGGCGCGGTGGTCCCGCCGCCGCGCGAAGTGCGCCGGCGGCTGGCCGAGCGGCTGCCCGAGTACATGCTGCCGGCGGCGTTCGTGGTCCTCGACCGCCTGCCGCGGAGCGCGCACGGCAAGGTCGACCGCCGAGCCCTGCCGGCGCCGGACCTCGGCGTCGGTGATGGGGGCGATGGGGGCGATGGGGAGGCGGCGAGCGGGGAGAGGGCTCCGCGCACACCGGTCGAGCAGGTCCTGGCCGGCGTCTGGTGCCAGGTGCTGGAGCGGGACGCGGTCGGGGTGGACGACGATTTCTTCGCCCTCGGCGGGCATTCGCTGCTCGCCTCGCGGGTGGTTGCCCGGGTGCGGGAGGTGCTGGGCGTCGAGCTGCCGCTCGCCGAGGTCTTCGTCCATACCTCGCTCGCCGGCCTCGCCGCCCGCATCGCGGCGCTGCGCGGCGAGGAGGGGGCGGCGACGCCGTTCGGCAGGGTGGCGGGGGGCGCTGAGCTGCCGCTCTCCTTCGCCCAGGAGCGCCTCTGGTTCCTCGACCAGCTCGACCCCGGCAGCCCGGTCTACAACCTGTCCCTGGCGATCGAGGTGGCCGGGGCGCTGGCGGTGCCGGCGCTCGCCGCGGCGCTCGGCGAGATCCTCCGCCGGCACGAGGCCCTGCGGACCCGTTTCGTCCTCGCCGGCGGGGCCGCGCGGCAGATCGTCGAACCGGAAGCTACCCTGGCTCTGCCGGCGGTCGACCTCACCGGCCTGCCGGAGGCGGACGCCGCGGCGGCCGGGCTCGCCATCGCGGCGGCCGAGGCCCGCCGGCCCTTCGACCTCTCGCGGGCGCCACTCCTCCGCGCCGGGCTCCTGCGGCTCGCCCGGGAACGCCATGTCGTCCTGCTCACGGTGCACCACATCGCGACCGACGGCTGGTCGATGCGCGTCTTCGCCCGCGAGGTGACCGCCCTCTTCAGCGCCTTCGCCGCCGGCCGCCCTTCGCCTCTCCCCGAGCCGGCCTTCCAGTACGCCGACTTCGCCCACTGGCAGCGGGCGCGGCTCGCGTCCGGCGCCTGGGAAGGGGAGATCGCCTACTGGCGCCAGCGCCTCGCCGATCGCCCGACCATCGAGCTGCCCACCGATCGCCCCCGGCCGGCCCTCCGGACGGCACGGGGCGCGGTGCGCGCCTTCGCCCTGCCGGGGGACCTGGCGGCGGCGGTCCGGGGCCTGGGACGCCGGGCCGGCGCGACCCCGTTCATGGTCCTCTTCGCCGCCTTCGCCGCCCTCCTGGCGCGGACGGCGGGCCGCGAGGAGGTCGCGGTGGGCACCCCGGTCGCGGGGCGGTCGCGGCCGGAGACCGAAGGGTTGATCGGCTTCCTCGTCAACGTCCTGGTCGTGCGCGCCGACCTCGCGGGCGCTCCCACCGGCGAGACCCTGCTCGGCCGCGTCCGCGAGGCGGTCCTGGCGGCCCTGGCGCATCAGGACCTGCCCTTCGATCGCCTGGTCCAGGAGCTGCGCCCGGAGCGGACCCTGGTCCAGAATCCTCTCTTCCAGATCCTCTTCGTCTTTCAGGACGAGAGCGCCGCGCTACCGGCGCTCCCCGGGCTGGGTCTCCGGCTGCTGGCCGGACATGGCGGCCAGGCCAAGTTCGATTTCACCCTCGCCCTGGCGGCGGGCGCCGGCGGCCTCTCCGGCCGCGCCGAGTACGCGCTCGATCTCTTCGACGGCTCGACCGTCGCGCGCCTGCTCGGCCACTACGAGAGGCTGCTCGCCGGGCTCGCCGCCGATCCCGGCGCGCGGCTGGAGGACCTGCCCCTCCTCTCCCCGGCCGAGCGGCAGCAGCTCGAGCACGAGTGGAACGACACCGGCGCTCCGCGCGGCGCCGCGACCCTCTACGGCCTCTTCGTGGCCCAGGCGGCGC
>JAXDLD010000393.1:0-4873 GCA_034666805.1 Acidobacteriota bacterium | reverse complement strand
TCGGTGGGCAGCTCCAGGAGGGGCGGGCTGCCCGCGAGCTGCCCCTTCCAGTAGGCGAGCTGGGCCGCCAGGGCCTCGCCGGCGAGGGTCCGGCGCTGCCAGACTGCGAAGTCGGCATACTGCACCGGCAGGGGTGGGAGCGGGGACGGCCGGCCGCTCGCGAAGGCCCCGTAGAGCGCCCCGAGCTCGCGCACCAGCACTCCCAAAGACCAGCCGTCGCAGACGACGTGGTGCAGGGTCAAGAGGAGGGCGTGGCCGCGCTTCCCCAGGCGCAGGAGCAGGGCGCGGCAGAGCGGCCCGCGCGCGAGATCGAACGGCCGCTCCGCCTCCGCCGCGGTCAGCCGGGCGACCTCGGCCGCCGCCCCGGCCGCGGGGAGCCCTGCCAGGTCGGCGAGCGGCAGCGCCAGGCCGCGGGGGGGACCGACGACCTGGACGGCCTGCTCGTCGGCCAGGGCGAAGGTGGTGCGGAGCACCTCGTGCCGGCGCTCGATCTCGGCGAAGGCCCGGGCGAGCGCCGGGAGGGCGAGCGGCCCTGTGAGGCGCAGGAAGAGCGGCATGTTGTACCAGGGCCTGCCGGGCTCGAGCTGGTCGAGGAACCAGAGGCGCTGCTGGGCGAAGGAGAGCGGGAAGGAGCGGCCGTCCCGCGGCTCTGCCGGGATGCGCTCGATACCGGAGGGAGAAGTGGGGCTCGCGGCGGAGGCGGGAGCGGGCGGCGCCCCCGGCCGGCCGCGGTCCAGGCGCTTCAGGAGGAGCTGGCGCTGGGCCGGCGAGAGCTGGGCGAAGCGCTCGGCGAGGTCAGCCACCCGCCCCTCCTCCCCGCGAGCCCTGCCCGAGGAGGGCCGCCGCCTCCTCCCCGGAAAGACCTTCGATCTCGGCCATCAGGCGATCCAGCTCCCCATCGTCGGCACCGGCGGCATCAGCCCCAGCGGCGGCAGCCGCCCGCAGGAAGAGCTGGCCTTGGACGAGGGCGGCGAGCCCGGCCACGGTGGGCGCCTCGAAGAAGCCGGCGATGGGGAGCTCGACCTGGTAGAGGTCGCGCAGGCGCGAGACGATCTGGGTGGCGAGGAGCGAGTGACCGCCGAGCTGGAAGAAGCTGTCGTGCGCCCCGATCTGCGCGATCCCCATCATCTCCTGCCACAGCGCGGAGACGGCGAGCTCGACCTCCCCTGCCGGTTCTACATAGGGGTTGCGCAGGGACGGGCGGGCCATCCCGGCGATACCAGCGATCCCAGCGATGCCGGGGCGCGCCGGCTCGCGGCCGGCGAGGGGGTCTGTCCCGCCGCGCTCCCGGGCCCGCGCCAGGAGAGCGCCGAGCTCGCGGGTCGAGACCACCATGCGGGGCAGGCCGGCGCGCAGCAGGCGCGCGAACACCTCGACCCCCTCCGCGGAGGTCATGCCGTGACGCAGGCCCTCACGATGCAGCTCCGCCAGGTCGGGAGGCACCTCGGCCTCGACGGCCGCCCCGACCTCGCGCCAGGTGTCCCAGTCGACCGCCAGGCAGGGGGAGGGCCCGGTCCAGGCGACGGCCAGGGCGTCGAGGAAGGCGCTGGCGGCGGAGAGGTCCACCTGGCCGAACCCGCCGAGAGCCGAGTTGGCCGCCGAGCAGAGGACCACGAAGTCGAGCTCGGCGCCGGCCAGGAGCTGCGCCAGCACCCGCGCTCCCGAGATCTTGGGGGCGAGGACCGCCGCCACGGCCGCCGGCGTCTTCCACTCCACCATGCCGCCCGCCGCCACCCCCGCCGCGTGGATCACCCCATGGAGGGCGCCGAATTCGGCGCGCGCCGCGGCGAAGGCTCCGCGCATGGCTTCTAAGTCGGTGACGTCGGCGCGGAGCGGGCGGACCTTTCCGCCCGCGGCCTCGATCGCCAGGAGCTTCCGGATCCGGCTCGCCGTCCGGTCGCCCTCGCCGTGCGCCGCGAGCCACCCCTCCCAGGCCTCGCGCGGCGGCAGCTCCGAGCGGCCGGTGAGGATCAGCCGGGCCCGGACCGTCCGCGCCAGGTAGGCGGCGATCTCCAGCCCCACTCCCCCCAAGCCGCCGGTGATGAGGTAGATGCCCTGCTCGCGGAGGCGCCCCGGCATCCCCTCGTGCTTCTCAAGCCGCACCGGCTCGAAGCCCTGCACCCAGCGCCGGGTGCCGCGGTGGGCGATGTCCGCCCCGGGATCGGGGGCGGCGAGCTCGGCGAGCAGGAGATCGATCTGGCGGTCGCGCCGCCCATCGCCACCGGGGGGCTCGACGTCGATGCTCCGCCAGGAGAGGTGGGCCATCTCCTGTGGCACGACCCGCACCGGTCCCAGGAGCGCCGCCTTCTCCGGCTGGATCTCCTCCTCCCCGGTCACCGCCTGGACCCCGCTCGACACCACGGCGACCCGTACCGGGTGCGCCGGCCACCGCCCGAGAGCCCGGGCAAGGGCGAGCAGGCTGTGGAAGCCGAGGTCCAGGGCGGTATCGGTCCCGGCGACTGGAGAGGCGGTCACGCTCCCCAGGTGGACCACCATCTCGGGGAACCTTCCCGCAGTGTCGAGCTCGCGGAGCAGGGCTTCCAAGTCCTCGCCCGGCCTGGCGGTGACGACCTCCCGCCCCTGCCCGGCGAGGCGCTCCGCCAGTCCGGCTCCCAGCCCGCAGTCGTCGAGGAGCAGGAGCCACCGCTCCGGCAGCCCGGGCAGATCCGGCAGCTCCCCGGGGGTCCCGGCCGGGAGCGCCTGCCGCCAGGCGGGAACGTAGAACCAGGAGGCCAAGTCCTCCCGCCGCGCCGGAGGGCCGGGAGCGGCGGCCGCACCGGCGGCGCGCGGCTCGATCCAGTGGCGAAGGCGCTCGAACGGGTAGGTCGGCAGCGGCACCCGCCGCCGGCGCTCGCGGGCGGTGAAGCCCCGCCAATCGATCCGCACCCCGGCGAGCCAGAGCTGGCTCAGGGCCTCGAGCAGGACGTCGAAGTCCGGCCGCGGGTCCTGGAGGTGGCGGAGAGAGCCGACGACGGCGTGCTCCGGCCCGCAGGCGGGGTGCTGCAGGGCGAGGGTGCTGAGGCTCTGGCCGGGGCCGACCTCGAGCAGCACCCGGTCGCGCTCGCTAAAGAGCTCACCCACGCCGTCGGCGAAACGCACCGTCTGCCGCAGTTGGCGCACCCAGTAGGCAGGGTCGGTCGCCTCCTGGTCGCGGATCCAGGTGCCGGTGACGTTCGAGAGGAAGGGGATGGAAGGCGGGCTGAGACGGAGGCGCGCCACGGCGGCGCCGAACTCGGCGAGGATCGGCTCGACCATCGGCGAGTGGGCGGCGACCGCGATGTGCAGGCGGCGGACGTCGAGGCCGTGCGCGGCCAGGGCCTCCTCCGCCCGGGCGACGGCGGCGGTCGAGCCCGAGAGGACGCAGAAACCGGGGCTGTTGACGGCGGCGACCGAGAGCTCGGCGCCCGGGGGGAGAAGCGGCAGGACCTCGCCCTCCGGCCGCGGCACGCTGAGCATCGCCCCCGCGGGCAGGGTCTCGAAGAGCCGGCCCCGGAGGACGACCAGGCGGAGCGCGTCGTCGAGCGACATCACCCCCGCCAGACAGGCCGCCGCGTACTCGCCCAGGCTGTGCCCGATCATCGCCTGCGGGCGCACCCCGAAGGAGATCCAGAGCCGGGCCAGGGCGATCTCGACGGCGAAGAGGGCGGGGAGGGCGATCGCGGTCCGCTCGAGCCGCTGCCGGGCCTCCTCCAGGCGGTCCGGGGGGGGGAAGAGGTCGGCCCGGAGATCGAATCCGAGCAGGGAATCGAGCCGCTCCAGGCAGTCGTCCAGGTGCTCGCGGAAGACCGGCTCGACCGCGTAGAGCCCCTGGGCCATGCCGGGGTGCTGCGCGCCGCCGCCGGGGAAGAGGAAGGCGACCGGCCGCTCGCCGGCCTCGGCGAAGGCGGTGGCCAAACGCCGCGGATCGCGCCCGGCGAGCGCCGCCGCGGCCTCCACCGGCTCCCGGCAGACGAGGGTGCGCCGGTAGGCGAAAGCTTGGCGGCCGACCGCGAGCGTATGGGCGATGTCGGCCATATCGGCCAGATCGAGGTCCGGAGCTGCCGCGAGATGGGCGGCGAGGCCGTCGGTCGCCGCCTCCAGCGCCGCCTCGGTCCGCGCCGAGAGCAGGAGGAGCTGCGCCGCACGGAGGGAGGGGGACGGCGGCTCCGGCGCCGGGGCCTCCTCCAGCACCACGTGGGCGTTGGTGCCGCCGATCCCGAAGGCGCTCACCCCGGCCCGCCGCGGGACGGCTCCGGGCGGCCACTCGGTGAGGCGGTCGACGACGTGGAAGGGGCTGCCGGCGAGGGCGAGGCGGGGGTTGGCGGCGTGGAAGTGCAGGGTGGCGGGGATCTCGCCGTGGTGGAGCGCGAGGACGGCCTTGATCAACCCGGTCACCCCGGCGGCGGTGTCCAGGTGGCCGACGTTGCTCTTGACGGCGCCGATGCCGCAGGCGCCGGCGCGCCCCGCCCCGGCGCCGAACGCCTGGGTCAGGGCGGCGACCTCGATGGGATCGCCCAGGGCCGTCCCGGTGCCGTGGGTCTCGACATAGCCGACCGTCTCCGGCTCGACCCCGGCGACGGCCAGGGCCTGGGCGATGACCGCCGCCTGCCCCTCAATGCCGGGAGCGGTGAAGCCGACCTTCCCCGAGCCGTCGTTGTTGATCGCCGAGCCACGGATGACGGCGTAGACGGTGTCGCCGTCGGCCCGGGCGTCGGCGAGCCGCTTCAGGACCACCGCCGCCACGCCGCTGCCGCCGACCGTCCCCCCGGCGTCGGCGTCGAAGGCCCGGCAGTGCCCGTCGCGGGAGAGGATGCCCCCCTCCTCGTAGAGATAGCCGCCGCGCACCGGCAGGAGCACCGTCGAGCCGCCGGCGAGCGCCAGGTCGCACTCGCCG
>JAXDLD010000392.1:0-5759 GCA_034666805.1 Acidobacteriota bacterium | reverse complement strand
GGCGTCGACGAGGCCGCCGTCCTCGGCTGCCTCGTCGACCGCGCCTTCTTCCGCGCCGCCGAGCGCGCGGTCGCCGCCGTGACCGAGCTCGTGGCCCGCTACCCCGGCCCGGGGCCGGAGGTCGCCGTCCAGTACTTCTCGGCCCTAAGGAAGGCCAGGCGCAAGCTCCGCGGCCTCGCCGACCGGGGCCTGAACGACGAGCGCCGGCCGGGAGCCCTCCTCGCCGAGATGATCACCACCCACATGGAGAACGTGGCCCTGGGCGGCATCTCCATGTACGCCAACCGGCTGCTGGTCGACAGGCCCGAGCTCTCCGCCGGCGACCTCGCCCGGGAGACCGCCGGCTTCATCGCCGCCGAGCGCCGGATGGGAAAGAACGCCTTCGAGATCAGCTACGGCCTCCTCCTCGGCCGGAGCGCCAGCACCGTCGAGTGCCGCATCGTGGAGCAGATGGGGGCCATCCAGACCCACCACGGCTCGGCCGGCTCGAACATGGTGGCGCGCTACTTGGCGACCCTCCACGCCGGCTCGGTGTCCGACTTCTTCGTCGCCGCCCAGATGGTCATGGACAGCGCCCGGCACTTCGGCGCCATCCACGACATGACGGCGTTCATCCGACGCCTGGAGCCGCTTCAAGCCGCGGAGCGCGACGCGTAGATCCGCCACGGGGTCTTAGGCGGCGGGCTCCCCACCTTCGGCCACCCCGAGATCACCGCCGCCGGCCGGAGCGGCGAGGTCGAGCAGGACCCGCGGCCGGCGATCTACGTCACTCCCGTCTTCGCCGCCTTGGACCAGGGCGAACTCGCGCTCTCCTCCCACCAGCGGGAGCGGCTGGCGATCCTCCAGCGGATCTACCAGATCGCCTTCGTGGAAGGGGTGGTCAAGCGCGAGGGGCAGGAGCCGCTGCGGCTCACCCCCAATACCGACTTCGGGGCCTGGATTGTCCAGGAGGCGCTCGGCATCCGCGACCCCGACCGCACCTTCCTCACCTACATCTTCCGCGGCTTCGGCTGGATGATGGACGCGCGGGAGCAGCTCCTGCAGAAGATCATCCGGCCGGTGATCGCCCCCGACCCGCGGATCGTGCCCAAGGCGGCGGACGACCCCACCATCCCCGACCTCGTCGGCCGCTTCCACGAGCGCCTGGCGGCGGGGGAGGCGTTCGCGGGGAAACCGTAGGCGATCCTATATAAAGGATAGGGTCCCCGGCCGGCTCCCGCCGGCCGGGGCCCCGTTGTCTACTCGAACACCTCGTCCAGGGTCGGGGCGGAGAGCACCCGTTCGCCCCAGGCGAGGAGGCGCTCGACCTCGGCGCCCGCCAGGCGGGAGCGGTCGGTGGCGTCGAGCGGCCCGAAGCGGCGGTCGAGGAGGCGGGCGAGGAGCTCGGCCGCGCCCTGCCGCCGTCCCTGCTCTCTGAAAGGATGGGTCCAGGCGGCCACCGCCTCCCGGAGGAGGGGAGTCACCTCGTCGACCTCGGCGGCGGCGGGGAGCCCGACCCCGGCGAACCGGCGGGGGAGGAGCCAGTCGCGGAGGTAGCGGGCGAAGGCCCGCCGCAGGTCGGCGAGGGGGCCGGTCAGCGGCCCGGGGAAGAGGGCGGTCAGGCGCGCCACCCCGCGGTCGAGCTCGGCCACGTTCCGGCAGCGCTCCAGGGTGAAGAGGAGGGCCGCCAGGTTCCCCGCCTCTAGGGTCTCCGGCACCGGCTCGCGCCGGACGTCCAGGAGGAGAGGGGAGAGGCGGGGGAGGGCGCGCTCCAGGCCGTGGGGGACCGGCTCGAAGAGATCCGCGAGCTGACGGGGGACGGACCACAGGGGGTCGCCATAGTAAAGGACGAGCGGCACCACCCCGGGCAGGCGCCCGGAGCGCGGCAGCCCCCCCTGCCGGGCGATGTCCAGGAGGAGGGTGGTGATGCCGCCGGCGAGGCGGAGCGGGAGCGTGCGGTCGACCTCGGGAGCGAGGGCGAGGACGAGGTGGATCCAGGTCCTCCCGCCCTGGAAGCGCAGGCGCCAGGCGAGCTCCCGGCCGGTGCTCCCTCCCGTTCCCGGGCAGGGCTCCAGGGTGGCGAAATCGAGCCGGCCGACCCAGGGCTCGCGCACGAAGCCGGAGAAGAGGTCGCGGACCATCCGCGGGTGGGTGAAGAGGGTACGGAAGCTGGTGTCGTCGTCTGCGGCATGGGGATCACGGTCGTCATTGGCCATTGGGGCCCTCCTTTACGGGAGGGGACGGAAAAGCTCCGGGAGATCTTGCAGAGAAATTTCGGGAAAGATTGGGCCCTCTACGGCGTTCCACTAGGAGGGGGAGCCGCGGTCGCAACCTGCGACAGGGAATTCTCGTACGAGTCACTATAGGGATGGCCGCGCAGGCTTGGCTGCCGCTCGGTGTAGGGACGGCGCGGCTTTCGAGGGAGGTTTGGATGAAGAAGAAGATCCTCTGGGTGCTCTTAGGTGTAGCGGTGGCGATCTCGCTCGGCGGCTGGGCGATCGCCCGGCGCGGGGGTGAGGGCACCGAGGTGCAGGTGGGCAAGGTCGGCCGCGAGGACGTCCAGGCCAAAGTGACCGCCAACGGCAAGGTCCAGGCGCAGAAGAAGGTCGACATCTCGGCGACCATCCCCGGCCAGATCACCCATCTCGCGGTCAAGGAGGGGGACGAGGTCAAGAGGGGGCAGTTCCTGCTCCAGATCGACCCGGTCAACCCGCGTTCGGCCGTGCGCAGCACCGAGTCCTCCATGCAGGCCCTCCTCCAGGACCTCGGCATGGCGCAGTCGAACCTCGCCCAGGCGCGGGCCGACTATCAGCGCGCCAAGGGCAACCACGACGCCAAGATCATCTCCGACGCCGACTTCAGCCGTGTCGCCACCACGCTCGCGACCAACGAGGCGGCGGTCAACGGCGCCCAGCGGCGGGTGGACCAGGCGCGGGCCACCCTCGAAGGGGTGCGCGACACCCTGTCGAAGACCACCATCCATTCGCCCATCGACGGTGTGGTGACCGCGAAGCGGGTGGAGGAGGGGGAGGTGGCGGTCATCGGGGTGCAGAACAGCCCCGGCACGGTTCTCCTCACGATCTCCGACATGTCGGTCGTCGAAACCGAGATGGAGGTCGACGAGACCTCGATCCCGGGGGTCAAGCTCGGCCAGAAGGCCCGGGTGCGGATCGACGCCTACCCCAATCAGACCTTCGACGGGGTGGTGACCGAGGTGGGGAGCAGCCCGATCTCGGGGACCGGCACGGCCACCGAGGCGATCAAGTTCAAGGTCAAGGTGCGGATCGAGAACCCGCCGGCCGACGTCAAGCCGGGGCTCTCCGCCCAGGCCGACATCCTGACCGGCTTCCGCGCCGACGCCCTGATCGTCCCCATCCAGGCCCTGGTCCTCCGCGACGCCGAGGAAAAGAAACCCGGGCAGGCCGTGCGCACCAGCGCGCCGCGCGAGGTCGAGGGGGTCTACCTGATGGAGAACGGCAAGGCCCGCTTCCAGCCGGTGAAGACCGGCCTCCAGGGCGAGCTCGCGGTCGAGGTCCTCTCCGGGCTCAAGGGCGGGGAGACCCTGATCACCGGCTCGTTCAAGGCTCTCCGGACTTTGAAGCCCGGCGACGCCGTGAAGCTCGAGAAGCCGAAGAAGGGCGAGGAGCGCCCGGCGGCCTGACGCATGGATTTGGGAGAGCTTTTCAGCGAGTCTCTGCGGGCGATCCGGGCGAACGCCCTGCGGAGCTTCCTCACCCTCCTCGGGATTATCATCGGAGTGGCGACGCTCGTCTCCGTCGTCTCGGTGATCTCGGGGCTCAACATCTATGTGCGGGACAAGGTCTTCGCCCTCTCCCCGGACGTCTTCGTCGTCGCCCGCTTCGGCATCATCCTCTCCCGCGAGGAGTTCCTGGACGCCTTGAAGCGCCCCAAGATCAGCTGGGACGACTACCGCCGGCTGTCGAGCCTGCTCACCAAGGCCGTCGGGGTGGGGGCGCAGACGTCGACGAAACAGCCGGTGCGCTTCCTCGGCCACCGCCTGGCCGACGTCCATGTCTACGGCACGACGGCGAACTACGGACGGATGCTGAACCTGGACGTCGCCCAGGGCCGCTACTTCGTGGACAGCGAGGCGCACACGGCCCAGGCGCTGGCGGTGATCGGCGCCGACGTCAAGGACGAGCTCTTCCCGCAGCTCGACCCGCTGGGCCGGACCGTCCTCGTGGGCGGGCTCCCCTGCCGGGTGATCGGCCTCCTCGCCAAACAGGGGAAGACCCTGGGGGAGAGCCGTGACAACCAGGTCTACATTCCGATCGAGGCCTATAGGAACAGCTTCGGCAGCCGCGACTCGCTCGATCTCATGATCCAGGCCCGCGGCGGGGTCTCCGGAGTCGCCGACGCGGCGGACGAGGCGCGGGCGTTGCTGCGCGCTCTCCGCCACACCGCCTTCCACGCCCCCGATCCCTTCGGCATCATCACCGCCGAGAACCTGCAGACCCTCTGGCGGCAGATCTCGGCCGCCGCCTTCATTCTCACCATCCTGATCGCCTCGGTGTCCCTGGGAGTGGGGGGGATCGTGATCATGAACATCATGCTCGTGGCGGTGGTCGAGCGCACCCGGGAGATCGGCGTCCGCCTGGCGGTGGGGGCGAGGAAAGCCGACATCCGCCGCCAGTTCCTCCTCGAGGCGGCCCTCCTGTCGCTCGCCGGCGGCCTCGCCGGGGTGCTCCTCGCCGCGGCGGCGGCGGCGGGAGTCAAGAATTTCCTCCACTTCCCCGTCGAGCTCACCCCGGGCATCGTCGTCCTCGGCCTCGCCCTCTCGGCTCTCGTCGGCATCTCGGCCGGCTACTGGCCGGCGCGGAGCGCCTCGAACCTGCCGGTGGTCGACGCCTTGAGGGCCGAATGACCCCGGCGGCGAGACCGGCAATGGGAGTCGCGTCCGCGCCGCGCCGGCTGCGCCTCGCCGGCCTCGAGAACGTCCGCTTCGCCCTCGGCGCCATGCGGGCCCAGAAGCTGCGCAGCTTCCTCACCATCCTGGGGGTGGTCGCCGGAGTGGCGACGGTGATCATGATGGTGAGCTTCGTAGCGGGCTTCAACAACGCCATCACCGACGCCTTCTCGAGCTTCGGCACCCACCTCGTGCAGTTCCAGAAGTTCGAGCCCCGCTTCGGCGACGGCGAGACCTCCGAGGAGGAGAGGAAGCGCCGCAACCTGACGCTCGAGGACGCCCTAGCCCTGAAGCGCCTGGCGACCCTGGCCGCCGCGGTCTCGCCGGAGCGCTACCTCTTCCGCACCGTCGAAGTCCGGGCGGGGAAGGGGGTGGCGAACGGCCCGGTCCTCGTCGGCGTCACCCCCGACTACTCGCCGGCCAACAACCAGTACGTCCAGGACGGGCGCTTCCTGACCGACAACGACCTGCGCCACGCCGCCCGGGTGGCGGTCATCTCGACCGACGTCGCGGACGCCCTCTTCCCCAACCGCGATCCCATCGACCAGACGATGACGGTCGACGGCCAGAGCTTCCGCATCGTCGGCCTGTTCGTCAAGAAGGGGTCGCTCCTGGGCGGCAGCCTCGACAACTTCGTCGTCCTGCCGTTCACCACCTTCGACGGCCTGTTCCCAGAGGTGAAGAACGGCCATGGCGACAGTCTGCACATCGCGACCGTCCCCAGGCGGCCCGAGGACTTCGACGCCCTGATCGCCCAGGAGACGGCGATCCTGCGCACCAGGAGGAAGCTCCACGCCAACCAGGGCAACGACTTCGCCATCTTCACGAGCGAGGGGCAGCTCGAAAATTTCCG
>JAXDLD010000391.1:0-17337 GCA_034666805.1 Acidobacteriota bacterium | reverse complement strand
CGACGTCCTCGACCACCCCCAGCGGGAGGAGATCGTGCGGGTGGTCAACCTCGGGCTCCTGGAGGTCGACGAGACCCTCCACCACTTCTCGCCCGGGGCCCTGGCGCGGCGGGGGACGGCGCTCAGGAGCGTCGTCCGGCTGCTGTCGCGTTTCGGCAGCCCGGCGCCCACCTGCCTGGGGGACCAGCGCTCCCTCTGCGACGCGGCCCGGCGCTGCGACCTCCTGCCCGAGGACCAGGACTGCCAGTCGAACGACCCGTTCTCCGGCGAGGACGCGGTGGAGCTCCTGCGGCGCACCCTGGCCCTCCTCGGGCGCGCATGACCTTCACGATCCCCAACCTGCTGTCGATCCTGCGGATGGGGCTCGTCCCCTTCTTCATCATCTCGGTGCTCGGCGGCGAGCCGCGCCGCGCCCTCTTGATTTTCGTCGCCGCGGGGGTCACCGACGCGCTCGACGGCGCCATCGCCCGCCTCTACGGCCAGCAGTCGCTCCTTGGGGCGTATCTCGATCCCATCGCCGACAAGCTGCTCCTGACCTCGGCCTACGTCACCCTGGCGATCCCCAGCCTCCACCACGGCACCCCGATCCCGGTCTGGGTGACGGTCATCGTCATCGCGAGAGACGTCCTCCTGGTCGTCGTCGCCCTCGTGCTCTACCTGGCGCAGGGGGTCCGGCGCTTCCCGCCGTCGGTGCTCTCGAAGGTGACGACGGTCGTCCAGGTGACGGCGGTGGTGGTGGTGCTCCTCTCCGGCCTGGTCCGAGACATCGAGCCCCTGGCCCTCGGCATCGTCTACCTGGCGGCCGCCCTCACCCTGGCCTCCGGCCTCGACTACGTCCTGCGCTCGAACCAGCTGGTGGCGGAGCGCGAAAAGTAGCGCTAGTCTCCCTCTGCCATGGAACCTCGGACCGCCACCTTCACCTTTCACCCGATCGGCATCGTGCATACTCCCTATGCGGCGACTCGCGAGATCCCGAAGGGGTTGGGGGCGGAGCATCGCGCGGAAGGGACGATCGAGATCTTCCCGGAGTACGAGGCCGGGCTCCAGGACGTCGAGGGGTTCTCTCACCTCTACGTGCTCTGGGTCTTCGATCGCGCCGGTGCTCTCCCGGAAGCCTGGGTGGGCACGCCGCCGGCGGATGACCGGCCGCACGGCGTCTTCGCCACCCGCTCGCCGCGCCGGCCGAATCCGCTGGCGCTCACGGCCGTCGAGCTCCTGCGGCGCGAAGGCCGGGTGCTCTCCGTCCGCGGCGTCGACATGCTGGACGGCACGCCGGTGCTCGATCTCAAACCCTACCTCTCGAGCATCCCGGCGGACAAGCTCCGCCGCGGCTGGCTGGCGGAAGCCGAAGCGCGCAGGAAGCCGTAAAGGCGGCTACCGGCGGCGGGGTGGCCTCCCCGGCCATCGCTCATCCGGCCTGCGCGGTCACGGGAGGGGGGATGGCGAGCGCGCCGAGATGGGCGGTGACCTCGTCCACCTGCTTGCGCAGCCCCTCCCAGTCGCCGGCGGCGACGCTCTCGCTCATGCGGCCTCCCGCCTCGCGGCAGCCGCCGAACTGCTGGTAGAAGAGGCAGCGGTCGCAGTAGTGGATCGCCCCGTCCGCCTCCTCCCGGGCCTTGGCGCAGAAGGCGTCGGCGGCGTTGATCTCGGTGAGCAGCTCGACCGGCGACGCGCTGTCGATGGCGGCACGCACGGCGGACCAGTGGGCGAGCTCGCGGTCCCGTGCCTCTTCCCAGATCATGACCGTTCCCCCTCGGGCGGGATCGAGATGCGGACCTCCAGGTCCTGATGGCCGTGCCGGCTCACCAGACCCAGGGTGCCGGGCGCGAAGGGCAGCAGCAGGCGGCTGCAGCAGACCGGGCCGCCCTGCCCGTTCTCGCCCTCGGCCAGCACGATCAGCTCGCTGCCGTCGAGCGAGATCTCCAGCTCCTCGGAAGCGAAACCCGAGAGGTCGGCATGGAAGACCAGCTCGCCGTTCTCCTCATGCAGATCGAAGCTCGGCAGCCAGGACTCCGGATGGTCGTGGAGCGCGTGGGTCTTCAGCTCGGGCATGGCGAAACCTCCTCCATCGTTCGTTGTTTCTGGAGCAACTCTAGCCGGCGCCGGGCGAGCCCGCGACCTCCGCAGGGGCGGGTAGCGCAAGACCGGCGGGTAGCCCGGCCGGCCCGCCCGGCGGGGTAGCGGGCAGAGGCGGCGGAAGACGGGGACCAGGTCCTCACTCCGTGACGATCGCGTAGAGGTAGAGGAGCGCCGCCACCCCGACCAGGGTCATCCCGAAGAAGGCGAAGCTCAGGAACGCGAACGGGTGGACCGAGCGCAGGGTGACGACCTCGATCAGGAGGCCCAGGATCATGAGGACCGCCGCCAGCCGGAGCCGGTGGAAGAGGGGGGACTGGACGACAGCGGGTTCCGTCGGTTCCGTCATGGCTTTCCTCCGTGCCAGGCGGGCAGCTGGTCGACCTTGGCGACGTCGTGGACCGTGCCGTGGCATTCGAGGCACGAAGTCTTGTTGGCCATGAGATCCTCCCGCACGCCCTTGTGCACGTCGTCGTCCTCGAACGACCGCGCCCCCGCGTGGCAGTGCAGGCACTCGCGGTTGTTGTAGGGCTGGTAGAGCTTGATCGTCTTGGGGATCGTGCCGATGTAGTTGACATAGACGTGGCGCAGGCCGGTGAGCTTCGCCTTGTAGTCGCCGAAGAGCGTGTAGGTCGTGTGGCAGGTGAAGCAGGCGTGGTCCCGCGGGATGCGGCTGTTCTGGAAGTGGGCCGCCGGCAGGTGGTCCTTGTCGTCCACGTAGAGGCTCTTGCCGTAGGGCGCCATGACGTGGCAGGAGAGGCAGAAGGCGGTCGACTTCGAGCTCTCCATGTGCAAATTGAGGCCGGTCGCCGTCACCAGCACCGGCAGCACCAGAAAGGCGAGGAACGCGAGGATCTTGCCGCCGCGCGCCGCGAGGAGCGAAGGGCGCAGGACGACGAGCGCGATGAGCGCGATGGTCACGGCCGTCACGATCGCGACGGCCAGGAAGCCCTCCCCGAAAGCCGCCATGGCAGCCCTACTTCTTGGGTTCCTTCACCCAGTCGATCAACGCGGAGAGCTCCGGGTCCGTGCCCTTCCACTCCTTGCCGTGCTTCTTGCCGTCGACCATCTCTTCCTTCTTGAGGAACTTGGTGAGGAACGCCTTGTCGTGCTGGGCGGTCGCCGTCGTCAGGTCCGGGCCGGCGACCTTTTCCGACTTGACCTGGCGCTCGATGCCGGCGGCGGAGACCGAGTGGCAGACGTTGCATTTCTGGGCGAGGAAGATCGCCTTGCCATCCGGTGCCGCCGCTGCCGAGGCCGCTGCCGATGCCGCGAACAGCGCGAGCGTGAAGAGACCTGAAGCCTGTGCGATTCTCATAAACGTTCCTTTCGTCGAGCAGCTTTACATTCGAGGAGATCGTAAGGCCGGCGGTGCAACGTCGACATACCCGTTGGCACGGCCTTCGCCCTTCCCTCTCCCGCCCCGCGGGGTAGCCCCATCCCCATCCCTCGGTGTTGCCGGGACTGGCCGCACGGGTCTGGGCGCTCTTCGCGGGTCGCCCTTAGAGTCCACTCCAGGGGAATCACCCAGCGGCAGCCCCGCTGCAGACAAAAAGGGACTCCAAGGAGGGTCAGCGATGAAGCCGAGCCGCTTCACCATGCTTCTACTAGGGACGGTCGCCGCGCTCGCTATCGCGGCGCGCGCCGGTGCCGCTCCGCAGGCGCCGGCGGCACCGACGGCGGCACCAGCGGCAGCCGCGGGCGCCGCGACCTTCGTGGGCAGCGACGTCTGCGCGTCCTGTCACGACCAGGCCGCCGAGCATCTGGCCAAGACTCCGCACGGCAAGGCCGCCTTCGCTCATCTGTCGACCAACGGCTGCGAGACCTGCCATGGACCGGGGAGCGCCCATGTGGCGAACCCCGACGACAAGGCGCTCCAGCCGCGGATCGACCGTCTCACCCCGCCGGAGCAGTCGAAGATCTGCGTCACCTGCCACAGCGGGAGCGAGCAGTTTTTCTGGCGCGGCAGCCGGCACGAGACCCGCGGCCTCTCGTGCATCACCTGCCACAGCGTCCATTCCTTCAAGTCCGAGCGAGCGCAGCTCAAGACCGCGACGGCGATGGAGCAGTGCTTCACCTGTCACAAGGACACCCGGGCGGAAACCTGGAAGAATTCGCACCACCCGATCCGCGAGGGGAAGATCTCCTGCGCCGACTGCCACAACCCGCACGGCACCCAGACGGCGAAGATGATCCGCGGCGCCTCGGTCAACGAGCAGTGCTACACCTGCCACACCGAGAAGCGCGGGCCCTTCCTCTGGGAGCACGCGCCGGTGCGCGAGAGCTGCCTCAACTGCCACACGCCGCACGGCTCGAACCACTTGAAGCTCCAGAAGACCTCGGTCCCCTATCTCTGCCAGCAGTGCCACTCGAACACCCGCCACCCGGGGACCCTCTACGACGGCTCCACCTTGGCCGACCAGGCGCGGGCCAGCAACCGCATCTTCAACCGCGCCTGCCTCGATTGCCACTCGGCCATCCACGGCAGCAACCATCCGTCGAGCCCCTACCTCGCGCACTAGGACGCACTTAGGAGATGCCATCATGCGAAACTTGAACCGGCTCTCGATTCCCGCGGGTGCGCTCCTCACGCTCCTGGTATCGGCGCTCTGGGCCGCTCCGGCGAGCGGCCAGGCGCCAGCCGACCCGAACGCCGCCCCCGCCGCCCCCGCCGCCCCAGAAGCCGCCGCGATGCCGGCCAAGAAGGAAGCTCCGGCCCCGGCGGCCGGCGGCCAGAGCTTCAGCTTCCGGCTCGACCCGCTGGTGATCGGGGTCCTGGACACCCACGTCGACACCCGTTCCGCCAAGTTCGAGGAGTACAGAGACGTGAGCAGCGGCTTCGTCCTCCCTTACTTCCACCTCGCGGGTGAGAGCGCGGACGGCAACCGTACGCTCGACTTGAACGCCCACGACGTCCGCCGGACCGACGCGCGCTACACCCTGGACTACGCTGTCGCCGGCAAGTACGAGCTCTACTTCGACTACAACAAGATCCCCCATCGCTTCGGCAACGACGGGCATATGCTCTGGACCCGCACCGGGGACGGCACCCTGGAGATCGCCGATCCCACCCAGGCGCAGATTCAGGGGGCGCTCGCGGCCCAGTTCGCCAAGAACCCCGCGGGCATCAACTTCAGCTTCCTGAACGGCCTCCTCGCTCCCTACCTCGCCACCGCCCGGGCCATCAACCTCGGGCTCGAACGCGACCGTTCGGATACCCGGCTGGACTTGGGGAAAATGGGGCCGCTCGCCCTGTCGATCGAGTACACCCATGAGAACCGGCGCGGCAACCGCCCCTTCGGCGCCAGCTTCGGCTTCAGCAACGCGACCGAAGTGCCGGAGCCGATCGACTACAACACCGACGGCGCCCAGCTCGCCGGCGAGTGGAGGGGGCCACGGGGGGGGCTCCAGGTCGGCTACCGCTACTCGAAGTTCGCCAACAACATCAGCACCTTGATCTGGGACAACCCGTTCCGCGCCACCGACTCGACCGACCCCAACGCCTACACGGCGCCGGGCGCCGGCTCGATCAACGGCGCCTCCCGGGGTTTCGCGGACCTGGCGGCCAGCAACCGCGCCAACATGGCCTTCGCCAACGGCCAGGCCAAGCTTCCCGGCGGCTGGTGGGTCAACGGCAGCGCCCTCTACGACCAGATGAAGCAGAGCGACCCGCTCCTCCCCTATACGCTCAACACCGCGATCGTGGGGATCGCCGGGAACGGGGCCAAGTTCGACCCCACGAACCCGGCGAACCTGCCGGCCCGGAGCTTCGACGGCAAGGTCGGCATCACCAGCCTGACCGGCAACGCGGGCAACCGCTTCGGAGCCTTCGACCTGACCTTCCGCTACCGCTACTACGACTACAACGACAAGTCGCCGCGCCTCGAATTCCCCGGCTACGTCCGCTTCCAGTCGGTCTGGGAGAACATCGCGCGGATCAGCGTGCCCTACTCCTACAGCCGGCAGAACGCGGGCGCCGAGCTGGGCTGGCAGGTCCACCCCACGACCCGCCTCGCTCTGGCCTTGGACAACGAGAGCTGGAACCGGGAATTCCGTGAGGTGAAGAAGACCGACGAGAACGTCTGGAAGCTCTCCGCCGACACCCGGCCGAACCAGCGCTTCACCGTGCGCGGCAGCTACGAGCACGGCGACCGCACGATCGGCGCCTACAACACGGCGGCCCAGGGGGCGAGCTTCGTCGAGCCGGAGGCGATCACCAATCTCCCCGACCTGCGGAAGTTCGACGAGGCGGCCCGCACCTACAATTCCTGGAAGCTCCAGGCCCAGGTCTTCGCCACCGACGAGATCAACTTGAGCCTGGGGACGACCGGCCGCAAGGACGACTACACCAAGAGCCTCTTCGGGCTGAAATCGGACGACGTCAAGGCCTACAACGCCGAGATCTCCTACACCCCGGGCGCCAACCGCGACTTCTTCCTCTTCGGCGAGCGGATGGACCGGCGGAGCCTCCAGAACGCGCGGCAGTCGGGGGCGACGCCCTCGACCAACCCGCTCGACAACTGGGCGGCCGACTTAAAAGAGATCACCGACACCTGGGGCCTCGGGTGGACCGAAAAGTTCGCCAAGGCCTGGACGCTCGACCTCACCGGGAACCTCTCACGCTCGGACGGCCAGGCCCGCTTCCCGCGGCCCCTGGGGGCCAACCCGCCGGGCGTCGGCTTCGACAACTACGAGGACATCAAGCTCCTCGCCCTCCTCGGCAAGCTCGACTACGCGGTGACCCCGGCGACGACGGTCGGCCTCTTCTACCGGTACGAGAAGTACACGATCGACAGCTTCATCCTCCAGGGTCTCCAGAACTACCTGCCGGGAGCGCTGCTCCTGAACGCCAACAACGGCAATTACAAGGGGAGCATCTATGGCCTGACGATGAAGCATGTCTTCTAAAAAGAAGTGGTGACATGCTGTTCCGAGCGAACCACGTGCGGCGGCCCTGAGGATATGAATCATGATGACCAAGAGATCGATCCTCATATGGGGCAGTGTGGCCGCCGCGGTCACCGCCTACGCATTCGTCCTCCGTCCCTGGCACCTGCGCTGGGGCGCCACGGATGAAGAGGTAGAGAAGCGGCTGCCTGGCGACGAGGTCGCCTCGGGCCGTGCGCTCGACACCACCCGCGCGATCACCATCCACGCTCCCATTGCCCAGGTATGGCCGTGGCTCGTGCAGATCGGGCAAGGCCGAGGCGGGTTTTACAGCTACACCTGGCTCGAGAACTTGGTCGGCTGCCGGATGGAGAACGCCGACCGCGTCCACCCCGAGCTCCAGAGCCTCGCACCGGGCGCGCCGATCTACCTCCACCCCAAAGCGCCGCCCCTTTTTGTGACCCACCTCGAACCCGGCCGCGCCCTCGTCCTCGGCACGAGCTGGGCCTTCGTCCTCCAGCCGATCGACGAGCGGACCACCCGTCTCTTAGTCCGCGGCCGTGGGCGCTTCGAGAACCCCGACCTGGGCGCCGTCCTCAACTTCCTCTACTGGCGCCTGGTCTTCGAGCCCGCCCATTTCGTGATGGAGAGGAAGATGATGCTCGGGATCAAGGCGCGGGCGGAACGGGAGTAGAGCATTTAGGCGGAGAAGAGGCTCTGATAGAAGTTGGGAAAGCTCTTTTTGGGCTCCGAGTCGATCTCGTCGGTGCTCAACTAGAGCTTTTTTGAACGAGAGCAGCTCCTATTCGACCCCGGAAAGCTCTTTTTCGAGGGCGAACAGCTCTTTTCTGAACCCGAACAGACCTTTTTTGCTCGCGGAAAGAGCATTCCCGCTCGCTGTCAGCTCATTCCGCGGCGCTATGAGCTCCTTCCCCGGGTCTCCCAGCCTGGATTTCGGTCCTATCGTCTCTGTCGGGGGCCCTACCAGGGCTGGTACGGGCGATTTCATAGGTGAGGGTTCCCCTATTGGAGCGAGCGCGAGATCTACGAGAGCTTACCGTGGTCGTAGTGGAGGCTGCCGTCGGGTAGCCCGGCCGGCCCGCCCGGCGGGGTGGCACGGGGCCGTGCTCTGGCGCGACCGCTTAAGACCCCGTCGAGTAGGCCTACCCGTTAGCGTGAGGGCCCCACCCCGGCAGCCGGTGAAAAACGCCTTTTCGGGTGATACCAATGGGGAAACTTCTGGTGCTGACATGCCAGAAAGGAGCCCGCTCCCATGCTTCCCATCCCTGAGCTCGCGGCCGCCACCATCGCGAACCTCGCCTACCTCTCGAGGGACATGAGCGATGCCGCCCGGCAGCGGGCCGGTGACTGCCAGGTCGTCCGTTACGACCGGCTGAGGACCCGGCTCAGCTCGGAGATCGGCCGGGAGGTGCTCGCGAGCTTCGAGCAGCGGCAAGCCGCACCCGAAGCCCGCGCCGTCCTCGGCCAGGCGCTCAAGAGCCGGCTTTCCGAGGACCCCACGTTCCGCGCCGACCTTGACGGGCTGGTGGAAGAGATCTCGCCGTGGATGTAGCGGATGATTCCGGCGACCCGCGGCCTGGGGGTGGAGTACGAGAACGTCCATGCTCCCAACGAGTCCATCGCGCTAAGCTCCTGCCCATCTACGACCTCTACCGGCAGGCGGTCCTGCGCTGGACCGAGGTGCTGCTCTGAGGAGGGGCCGCCTGGCTGCGCAACGAGGCCCGCTTCCGCAGGGTCGAGAATCGGCCAGCCGGCAGGCGGCGGAGCGCTTCGCCGTCTACCAGCAACTCGCCGGCCTGCACGTGCCAGTGGCGCCCCAGTCCTGAGGAAGGAGGAGAGAGATGGACCTTTCCACCCCGTGGCTCGGCTTGCGGCTCAAGAATCCTCTGATCGCGCCGGCTGGCGGGCCGGTCACGACACCTCCCCGAGCGCCACTGGGGCCAGCGCGAAGTGGCGGACGAAGTCGGCCTCGGTGAGAATCCCCATCACCCGCGGGCCCTCGACCACGGGCAGGCAGCCCAACTTGTTCTCGAACATGACCTGCGCCGCCTCCTGGAGCCACTGGCCGGGATCGGCGGTCTCGACCTCCGAGGTCATCACCTCCTCGACCCGTATGCGCCGCATCACGCTGCGCTGCAGGCTCAAGGGCAGCTCCGCGCGCTCGATCAGCGAGTGGCGCAGGAGGTCCCGGTGCGTGAGCAGGCCGACCAGGTCGCCGTCCCCGTCGACGACGACCAGATGGCGGAACCGGTGGTCGAGCATCAGCCCGTAGGCGGTCGCGATGTTGTCGTCCGGGATGAGTTCCTCCAGACGGGCTCCTGGTAGTAACCGGCTCGCCCGGCCCACCCGCTCTCCCCACTGTCCGGGCGCTACGCCGACGCTGCCGCGACCACCATCCGATCGGTTGCCGTGGCGGCTTCGATCTCCAGCCCAGCAACGGCCCTGGGGGGAAGGACCAAGACCGCGCACGGCGCCCACCGGAGCACGCCCTGAGCGACGCTCCCGAGCAGGAAGCGGTCGAAGCGCGTGCGCGCATGAGTGCCGACGAGCACAACGTCGGCGCCCCAGGCCTCCGCCTCGGCCACGATCTCATGATCGGGATCGCCCGCCGCCAGCTTGCCCCTCCTGCCCAGGCAGCGGTAGAGCGCCTGGCGCGCGAGGCTCTCCCTACGCTGTATGCCGAGACGGGTCGCCCTTTCGCCCCCGGCGGAGGGGAGGACGTGGAGGACCTCCACGTCCGGCGGCGCGGCGCCTCGCGGGGAGAGGATCTCCAGGCCGCGGCGCAGCATCTGGGCCGATGCCGGCGACAGGTCGACGGCGGCGAGGATACGCGCCGGCGGCACGCGCGCGGTCTCGTGCACGATGAGCACCGGGCAGCCGAAGCTCCGGACGGCCCGGTCGATGACCGGTCCCAACGGCGAGCCGTGCGCGTGACCGAGGACGACGAGGTCGGCGTCCAACTCGCTCGCCAGATCCTGCAAGACTCGCTGGGGAGCGCCGGGCCGGAGGATGGGCGGAGGCAGAGGACCGGCGGCGCTCTCCCGCGGGCCGACACGGGCCGCCTGGGCATCGAGCGCACGGCAGGCCGGGACCCAGCCGGCATCGACGCCGCGTTGCTCCGGGGGCGCGCCGGCGTAGGTAGGCGGTTGGTCGTAAGCATGCGCCAGGTAGACGGTGGCGCCGTGCAGCCGCGCGAGCTCGACCCCCGTGCGGACGACGGGGTCGCTTTCGCCGTCGAGGGACGTACCGATCAGAACGGTGTGCAGTGGCTGAGCCATATTCGCCTCCCTTACCGGCAGCTTCGCATCTCCTGTCATCGCGTGCGACGCCCAGAGGGGTGGCGTGCGCTGCACCAGGGTAGGGGGGAGAGCTACCCCGGCAGGCTGGGCTTCACTCAACCGGCCGGCATGGGCGTCGAGCACGGTATGGAGCGGGCGGTCGGACCGGGGGCGACCGGCTGGCGCGCTGTCTGTCGCCGGCTCTTTGAGGGTCGCGGCGCAGATGCCGGCTGGCATGGCTGGCGCGCCTCCCCGCGGGGAGTCTATGCTAGAGATCGGAACAAGCCGGGATGGAAGTAGAGAGAGCTTCGTTCCCCTTAAGGAGGAGAGCTCCATGCGGATCCTGATCGCCGACGACCACACCCTGTTCCGGGAGAGCCTGAAGAGTGTGCTCACCTCCCGGGGCTTCGAGATCGTCGGCGAGGCACGGGAGGGGCAGGAGGCCGTCGACCTCGCGCGACGCCTGGCACCGGACCTCGTCTTGATGGACCTCGCGATGCCCGGCCTCGACGGCCTCTCGGCCACCCGCCTGATCAGCGCCGAGATGCCCCAGGTGAAGGTCGTCATCCTCACCGGGTCGGACGAGGACGCCCAGCTCTTCGAGGCGATCAAGTCGGGGGCCCAGGGCTACCTCTTGAAGAGCCTCGAATCGCGCGACTTCTTCGCGCTCCTCGAGGGGGTCGGCCGCGGCGAGCCCGCCCTGACCCCGGCCCTCGCCGGCAAGCTCCTCCAGGAGTTCGCCCGTCCGGCCCTGCCCGCCAGCGAAGCCCACGACCCCGACGCGCTGACCGAGCGCGAGCAGGAGGTGCTCGAGCTGCTCGTAGGCGGCGTCACCTCGAACCGCAAGCTGGCCCAGGAGCTGGGCGTCTCCGAGAACACGGTCAGGTTCCACGTCCGCAACATCCTCGACAAGCTCCACCTCCACAACCGCGCGCAGGTGGTAGGGTTCGCCTTGCGGCACGGTATCGTCGCGCCTTCCAATGGGACCAGATGATCGACCAGGCCGTCGCGTGGCCCTGCCAACATCCTCTGCGAGCTCCGCGAGCCCCGCGAACGACGCCCGCTACCGGGCGCTCTTCGAAAACCCCGTCATCGGCATCCGCATCTCCTCGGTGGCGGAAGGGGGGCGGATCGTCGAGGCCAACCCCGCCTACCAGAAGATGCTCGGCTATTCCGCGGCGGAGCTCGCGGAGCGGACCATCTTCGACCTCACCCACCCCGACGACTTGCCGCGCAACCGGGAGCTCTACGCCGAGCTCCTGGCCGGGGAGCGCAGCGCGTACCAGCTCGAGAAGCGCTTCGTACGCAAGGACGGCTCCTTCTTCTGGGGGCTTCTGACCGTCCACACGGTGCAGGACGAGAGCGGGCGGGCCACCCACCACATCGGGATGGTGGAGGACGTCTCCGCCTACCACCGATCCCAGGCGGCGCTCCTCGCGAGCACCGAGCGGCTCAAGGCCGTGCTCGACGCCGCGGTCGACGGGATCGTCCTCATCGACACCGCCGGGATCATCCAGTCGGCCAATCCGTCCGTGGAGAGGATGTTCTGCTATCCGCCCGAGGAGCTCCTGGGAAAAAACGTCAAGATGCTCATGCCGGAGCCCTGGCGGGAGGAGCACGACGATTACCTCGCCCGCTACCAGGCGACCGGCGAGGCGCGGATCATCGGCATCGGCCGGCAGGTGAGGGGCCGGCGCCGGGACGGCTCGACCTTCCCCCTCGACCTCGCGGTGAGCGAGGTCCGCCACGGCGGCGAAGTCTTCTTCCTGGGGACGCTCCGCGACATCACCAAGCGCCAGCAGCTGGAGGCCGAGGTCCGCCAGTCCCAGAAGATGGAGGCCATCGGCCGCCTGGCCGGCGGGGTGGCGCACGACTTCAACACCCTGCTCGGCACGATCCGCGGCTACAGCGAGCTGCTCCTGGGCGCCCTGCCGCGCGAGGGGGCGCTCCACTCGCACGTCGAGCAGATCCATCGCGCCGCCCTCCGGGCCGCCCAATTGACACGGCAGCTCCTGATCTTCAGCCGGCGCCAGGAGGTCGAGGCCCAGGTGGTCGACCTGGAAAGATTGCTCGCCGAAGTCGAGGTGATGCTCGACCGCCTGATCGGCGAGGACGTCGAGCTCACCCGCCAAGTCGAGCCGCGGCTCGGCCGAGTCTGGGGCGATCCCGGCGAGCTCCACCAGGTCCTCCTCAACCTCATCGTCAACGCCTGCGACGCCATGCCCCAGGGCGGCTCCCTGAGCCTCGTATTGCGCAACCTCGAGGCGGACGAGGAGATCGCCGTCGACGAGGGCCGGCTGCCGCCGGGGCCGTACGTCCTGCTCCAGGTGACGGACACCGGGATGGGCATGGACGAGGAGGTGAGGAAGCGGATCTTCGAGCCGTTCTTCACCACCAAGGAGCCGGGGAAGGGCACCGGCCTGGGGCTTGCCACGGTGCACGCCATCGTTAAGCGGGGCAAGGGCGGCATCGCGGTCGCGAGCCAGCCCGGGCAGGGCACCACCTTCCGGATCTATCTCCCCCGTGCCGGCGAGGACGCCCTCCACTTTGCCGGCGATGCCGGCGAAGAGCCGGAGCCCGCCGTCCCGCCGGAGAGGGCCGCGACGGCCGGGGAGGCCGCCCGCCCGGGCCCCGGGGCGATCCTCCTGGCGGAGGACGACGACCTGTTCCGGGGGCTGCTCCAGCAGGTGCTGGAGAACCAGGGATATCAGGTGCTCGCGGCGGAGAATTCGGCGGTGGCCTTGGAGCTCGCGGCGGCGAACGGCAACGCCGTCCAGCTCCTGCTGAGCGACATGGTGATGCCCGGCGGCACCGGCGCCGATCTCGCCGGGAAGCTCCGCGGCCGCTATCCGGCGATGAAGGTCATCCTGATGTCGGGCTACACCGACGACGCCCTGGCGAGCCGGGAGGCCGACCGGACCGTTGCCGACGCCTTCCTGGAGAAGCCGTTCGCCACCCGGGACCTGCTGCGGCGGATCCGCGAGCTCCTCTCCGCCTGAGCCGGCCGGCTCACGGGCCGGCGGGGGGAATGGCGAGGGCGAAGGAGGGCCTTCCTCCCCGATTCTGTGCCCGTAGCGTGCCGCCAAGGGCCCGGGTGAGCTCCTTCGCGAGAGGCAGCGCCAGGCTCCGGCCGCGCTGCCGGGCCGACCGAAAGCCATCCTGGAACGGTTCGAAGAGGGCCTCGGGATTCGCTTCCGGAAAGGGCGGCCCGTCCGAGGAGATGACGATACGGAGCTCTCCCTCGTCGATGTCGAGCCGGAAGCAGACCTCGGACTTGGCATGGCTCACGGCGGCGTCCAAGAGGAGGACGAGAGCCTGCTTCAAGCGCTCCCGATCGGTGCGGAAGAGACGGGGGAGGGCGGGGTCCAGGGATTCGGTCAGGGCGATCCCGCTTTCCCATGCCCGCGGGCGCACCGCCGCTTCGACCTGGTCGACGATCTGGGCCAGGGCGACCTCCTCCGGCCGGAGCTGGGCTCCGCCGGCCAGGAGCCGCGCCAGCTCGGAGACCTCGCCGACCAGGACCTGGAGGTCCTGGGCCACCGCCCCGAGGTTTTCGACATAGCGCCTCTCCGGGTCGCCGAGATGGGTTGCGGGAGCTTCGGCCAGGAGATCGGTCAGCATGCGAAAGCTGGCGAGGGGCGTCCGCAGCTCGTGGACGAAGGCCGAGAGGAAGCGCGTCCACTGCTCCGGCGTCCGCAGGTAGGTGCGGTCGTCGTCCCTGGCCGTGCTCGCCCTTGATGATACGGATGGCGCCATTCCACTATCATGGCCCTGCCGCCCGGGAGGCGCAACCCTCCGGCGAGCAGGGCTCTCCCTACCCGGCCGGGTGGGAGGATCAGGCACCCTGGGGTGCGTCCGCCCGGCGCACGGTGAGGACCGGGCGCCCCGCCGTCTGGACCACCCGCTCCGCGACGCTCCCCCAGAGCAGATGGCCCAAGCCGGAGCGCCCGCGCGTCCCCATGGCGATCAGGTCGGCTCCACAGCGTTCGGCCTCGGCGGCGATGACCTCCGGGGGATAGCCCTCGCGCACCAGGGTCTCGACCGTGAGGCCGGTCCGGCGGAGCGCTTCCGCCTTCTCCTCGAGCCGGGCCCGGGCCTTCGCGCCGGCATCCTCCAGGTAGGAGAGGGAGAGGGGGATGGGACCGTAGGCCGTGTACTCGATCGGCAGGTTGTAGACGTGGAGGAGGACGAGCCGGGCATCCGGCTCGCAGGCGAGCAGACGCAGGGCGGCCGCGGCCGCTAAGTCGGCGTCTTCCGAGAGGTCGGTGGGGACCAGGATGGTGCGGATCGACCCTTCGGGAGGACGGTTGTCGGGATGCACGGAGAGGACCGGAGTCTCGGCGTGCTGCACCACCCGTTCGGTGGTGCTGCCGACCAGGAGGTGGCGCAGACCGGTCAGGCCCCGCGTGCCCATGACGATCAGGTCCGGCGCGAGCTCGTGGGCGAGGTCGAGGACGATCTGCGACGGCTGACCGAAGGCGAGGCGAGCCTCCATGGGACAGCCGTCGGTCCGGCTCCGGGCGACGGTCTCCGACAGCAGCTGCCGCGCCGCCAGCTCGACCGCGTCGAGAAACTCGGCGGTGGGGGCCACCATCTCCGCCGACACCAGCGGGAGGTTGAGCGCGTGGACGAGCTCGACCGTCGCGCCATGCGAGCGGGCGATGGACTGCGCCCAGGCGAGGGCGACGTCGGCCGGAGCCGAGAAGTCGGTTGCCGAAAGGATGGTGCGAAGACTCGATGCCACGGGACGCGAAAGGTCCGCGATCGGCGGGAGGGTCGTTCTGGATGGGACAACGCTGGCCTGGTTCAACATCGTGCATTCTCCTTATGGAGCCCTCCTTGTCCTCTCCACCCCGAGCTCCAATGCCAAGATAGAGCGCCGGCTTGGGGAGGCGCAACACTCCGCCGAGCGGGGTTCTCCCTACCCGGCGGCGTACGCCTCTCCCCTCCCTTCGGACGTCGCCTCGACCCCCTGGGCCCTGGAGAATAGGGTTCAGACAGGGAGGAGCCGTGGAAGGAATGCGAACGGGAGGAGGCGAATCCGGCACCGCCCTCAAACCTTGGGGGCGTCTGCTCACGGGCCTGGCGCTCGCCGGGCTCCTGGCCGGCGGGCTCGTCCGGCTCGCCGGCTCCGGCGGTCTCGCCGGGCTTCTCTGGGGCTTGACGACCGCCGTGGTCCTGGTGCCTCTGGCTTTTACCATCGCCGTCGATCTCCGGCACGGGAAGCTCGGCGTGGACTTGATCGCCCTCCTCGCCATGGTGGGCTCGCTCGCCCTCGGACAGTTCCTGGCGGGGGCGGTGATCGGTCTCATGCTCTCGGGAGGGCAGGCGCTCGAGGCGTTCGCCGGCGCCCGCGCCCGGCGCGACCTGACGGCGCTGCTCGAGCGGGCGCCGCAGGTGGTCCACCGTTACGAGAAGGGAAACCTCGTTTCCCCCCCGATCGACGAGGTGCGTCCCGGCGACCTCCTGCTGGTCCTGCCCGGCGAGGTCGTGCCCGTCGACGGTCGGGTGGAGGAAGAGCCGGCCGTGCTCGACGAGTCGGCGCTCACCGGCGAGTCGAGGCCGGTCGAGCGCTCTCCGGGGGAGGCGGTCCGCAACGGCACGGTCAACGCCGCCGGACCTTTCAAGCTCCGCGCCGTGGCGACGGCGGCCGAGAGCACCTATGCCGGGATCGTTCGCCGGGTCGAGGAGGCCGAAACCGCGAAGGCCCCTTTCGTCCGCCTCGCCGACCGCTTCTCCCTGGTCTTCCTGCCGCTCAGCCTGGCAATGGCGGCGATCGCCTGGGCGGTTTCGGGAGAGCCGACGCGCGCCCTGGCGGTGCTGGTCGTCGCGACCCCCTGCCCGCTGATCCTGGCGGCGCCGATCGCCATCCTGGCCGGCGTGTCGCGCGCCGCCCGGCGCGGGGTGATCGTCAAGGGGGGCCGGGCCTTGGAAGCCCTGGCCCGCGCGCGCGTCCTGCTGCTCGACAAGACGGGAACGCTCACCATGGGAGTGCCCACCGTCTCCGACGTCGAGACCTTCGGCGCCGAGCCCACGACCGAGATCCTGCGCCTCGCGGCCTCGCTCGATCAGGTCTCCCAGCACGTCCTCGCCGCGGCCGTGGTCCGCGCGGCCCGCGACCGGGCGCTGCCGCTCTCCCTTCCGGCCGGCGTGACGGAGCGGCCGGGCTGGGGCGTCGAGGGAGAGGTCGAAGGTCGCAAGGTCGCCCTCGGCAAGCTCTCCTTCCTCAAGGTAGACGGTGGGCTCCCCGACGGCGTGCGGCGGGTACGCCGGCGGATCGCGCTCGACGGCTCTTCCAGCGTCTTCGTGGCGCTCGACGGCGAGGTGGCCGGCGCGCTGATCCTCAACGATCCGGTCCGTCCCGATAGCCCGCGGGCCCTCCGCGTCTTGCGGGGAGCGGGGATCGAACGGGTGGTCCTGGTGACCGGCGACCACCCGGAGGTGGCCGAGATGGTGGGCGCCGGCATCGGCGCCGACCTGGTCCTCTCGGAGCGCTCGCCGGAGGAGAAGGTGGCGGCCGTGCTCGCCGAGCGCGCCCGCGGCCCGGTCCTCATGGTCGGCGACGGCATCAACGACGCGCCGGCGCTGGCGGCGGCGGACGTGGGAGTGGCGATGGGAGCGCGCGGCGCGACGGCCTCGGCGGAGGCGGCCGACGTGGTGCTCACCGTCGACCGGCTGGATCGGCTGGGCGAGGCGCTGACGATCGCGCGCCGGTCGCGCGCCATCGCGGTCCAGAGCGTCGTCGCCGGCATGGGATTGTCGCTCGCGGGGATGCTGGCCGCCGCCGCCGGCCACCTGACTCCGGTCGCCGGGGCGCTGGTACAGGAGGGGATCGACGTCGCGGTGATCGCCAACGCTCTACGGGCGTTGGGGTCGGGAGGTCGGTGGCGGGGGCGGCGGCGATCGGGGGAAGACGAGGTCGGCCGCCGCTACCGGACGGAGCACGGCCTGCTGTTGCCGGACGTCGACCGTCTGCGCTCCGTGGCCGACCGTCTCGACGAGCTGGCGCCCCAGGCGGCGAAGCGGGAGCTCGCGGATCTCCGGCGCTTTCTCGTGGAGCGGCTGGTACCGCACG
>JAXDLD010000390.1:0-2610 GCA_034666805.1 Acidobacteriota bacterium | reverse complement strand
CGGGGGTACGCGAAGCCGCGGTCCTATCCCGGGATCGGCGGCTGGTCGCCTACGTGGTGGCGGCGGGGGAGCCGGCGCCGACCGCGGCGGAGCTGCGCGGGCTTCTCCGCGAGCTCCTCCCGGAGCACATGGTGCCCGCGTTCTTCCAGTTCCTCCCCGCCCTGCCGCTCACCCCGAGTGGCAAGGTGGACCGCCGGGCCCTCCCGGCTCCCGAGCCGGCCGCCGGGGAGCCGGAAGCCGGCGCGGTGCCGCCGCGGACCCCGCTCGAGGGGGCACTGGCCGGGATCTGGCGCGAGGTGCTGGGGATCGAGCGGGTGGGTGTCGAGGACAGCTTCTTCGACCTCGGCGGGCACTCGCTCTCAGCCGTCCGTCTGATGGCCCGCATCCGCCGCCACACCGGCCGCGACCTCCCTCTGGCCGCCCTCTTCGCCGGCCCCACCATCGAGCGCCTCGCCGCCCTCCTCGGGGAGACCGGGGAGGCGCCGGCCCGGCGGGAGCCCCTGGTCGAGATCCGCGGCGGCTCCGGCCGTCCGCTCTTCCTCCTCCATCCGGTGGGGGGAGGCGTGCTCTGCTACGCCGCCCTCGCCCGCGCCCTCCCCCCCGGGACGCCGCTCTACGGCCTGCAGTCGCCGGACTGGGAGTCTGAGGAGCCCGCCACCCTGGAGGCCATGGCCGAGCGCTACCTCGCTGCTCTACGTGCCGCCCAGCCGCGGGGACCCTACCGCCTGGCCGGCTGGTCGCTGGGCGGGGTAACCGCCTTCGAGATGGCCCGCCAGCTCCGCCAGGCGGGGGAGGAGGTCGAGCTCCTCGCCCTCTTCGACTCCTACGCGCCGGGCCACCCGGGTGGGGTGTGGCGAGAGGAGCTCGACGAGGCGGCCGTCCGCGCCCTCTTCGCCCGCGACCTCGCGGGCCTCCTGGGCCGGGAGCTGCCGGCCTCGGCCGCCGGGCTCGAGCGGCTGGGGCCCGGGACGCCCCTCGCCGAGGCCTTCGCGGCGGCCCAGGCGGCGGGGCTCCTGCCGCCCGAGCTCGACTTCGCGGAGACCGGCCGGATGTTCGCCAGCTTTAAGGCCAACCTGCGGCGCCTCCAGGGCTATGCGGGCGCCCCCTACTCCGGCCGGGTCACCCTCTTCCGGGCCGCCGGCCCCGGAGACGAGGTTCCGGACCCGACCCTCGGCTGGGAGGCGCTGGCCGTCGCCGTCCCCGTCAATATCGACATCGAGCCCATCCCCGGCGACCACTACAGCCTCCTGCGCCCTCCCGCCGTCCTCGCCCTGGCGACGCAGCTGGCCGCGCGGTTGGGAGCTTGACGATGTCCGATCTCTGGCAGGACCTCCGCCTCGGCTTTCGCCTCCTGGTCAAGTATCCGCGGGTCTCGGTCTGGGCGGTCCTCTCCCTCGCCCTCGGCGTGGGCGCCAACTCCGCCATCTTCTCGCTCGTCGACGGCCTCCTCCTGCGGCCCCTGCCGGTCGCCGCGCCCGGCCGGCTGGTCGCGGTGTACGGCACCGACCAGGGCTCCGGCAACCTCTCCTACTACCCGTTCTCCTACCCCAACTTCCTCGACCTCCGGGACGGCAACAGCTCCCTCTCCGGCATGTTCGCCTTCCGCCGGCACCGGCTGAGCTTCGCCGACGGCCAGGGGGAGCCGGAGCTGGTCACCGGCCAGATCGTCTCGACCAACTACTTCGCCCTCCTCGGGGTCCGCCCGGCCCTCGGCCAGACCTTCACCCCCGGCCCCGACCGCGCCATGGGAGGGGACGCGGTGGTCGTCCTCGGCCACGGCCTCTGGCAGCGCCGCTTCGACTCCGATCCCCGGATCGTCGGCCGGACCCTCACCCTGAACGGCCAGGCGTTCAAGGTCCTGGGGGTCGCGCCGCCGGGCTTCCGCGGTACCCAGCTCATCTCGCCGGCCGAGTTCTGGGTGCCGATGACCCTGTTCAAGTCCCTCTCCCCCCGCGCCAGCGTGATGGACCAGCGCGAGTGGCAGATGTTCCTCGCCATGGGGCGCCTGCGGCCCGGCGTCTCCGCCGCCCAGGCCGAGGCGAACCTGGGCGCCCTCGCCGGCCGGCTGCGGGAGACCTACCCCAAGGAGAACGCCGGGATGGGGGTCGCCGTCCTCTCCTTGACCGAGAGCATGATCGATCCCAACCAGCGCCAGGTCTTCACCCGCTCGGCCACCCTCCTCATGGTCGCCGTGGGCCTGGTGCTGCTGATCGCCTGCGCCAACGTCGGCAGCCTCCTCCTCGCCCGCGCCACCAACCGGCGCCGGGAGATCGCCGTCCGCCTCGCGGTGGGGGCCGGGCGCGGCCGGCTGGTCCGCCAGCTCCTCGCCGAGAGCGCCGTCCTGGCGATCACCGGCACCGTCCTGGGGCTCCTCCTGGCCCATTGGTCGAGCGGACTGCTCTGGGCCTTGCGCCCGCCGCTCCTCGCCCCCGACGCCGTCGACCTCGGCCTCAACCCGCGGGTGCTCGTCTTCACCCTCGCCGTGGCGCTCGTCACCACGGTGCTCTGCGGTCTGGCGCCGGCCCGCGAGGCCGCCCGCGCCGACCTCTCCGGGGTCTTGAAGAGCGGCACCCCGCTCGCCGAGCGCCACCGGGTCTTGAGCCTCCGCGA
>JAXDLD010000389.1:0-12415 GCA_034666805.1 Acidobacteriota bacterium | reverse complement strand
CCACCGAGGCGGCGGCCGGCGTCGTGGAGCGCTGCGCACGCCGCCACGGCGACGCCGATCTGCAGCAGGTAGACGGCGTCGAGCCGATGCCCGGCCAGCCGGTAGACGACGCCCAGCAGGTAGGGGTAGAGCGGCGCCTGGAAGAAAACCTCCGATCCCAGCCAGTCGCCCGCCGCGATCTGCCGCGCCCAGCGGTCGTACTCCTGGCTGTCCATCACCAGCTGGCCGAAGAAGGGCGCCTTCCGGACCGCCCACCAGTGGCCGAGGCGGAGGACGAGGGCGAGCGCCAGGAGGGCGAAGAGGAGGCGCCGGCCGCGCGGGGAGGGTGGGGTGCTCATGGGGCGGGAGCTAATCTCTCATAGATGGCCGGCTGGATGCTGGGCCCGAGGGCAGTGGTAAAGTAAGCCTACGCTTCTGGGATACCTGAACGCTGCGATGGAGAGGGCTCACTACGAGATGATCGAGGACGAGGAGCCCTACTACGGAGAGATTCCAGGTCTGGAAGGGCTCTGGGCGACGGGACCGACCCTGGAGGGGTGCCGTCGCAACTTGATGGAAGCCTTGGAAGACTGGGTCTTCTTCTCAGCTCAGTAGCCGCGCGTCCTGCTGGCCGGGCCCTGTGCTACCATCCCGCGCCAATCCCCTCTGGAGACGAGCACCATGGCGACGATCGAGTTCACCGGCAATTACGACGACCTGTCGACCGACAAGGGCTACCAGTTCAAGTTCTACTGCGAGAAGTGCAACAACGGCTACATGTCGACCTTCAGCAGCTCGAAGCTCGGCATGGCCGCCTCCGCCATGGAGGTGGCGAGTGGCCTTTTCGGCGGTGTCTTCGGCAGGGTGGCCGACAGCGCCTACCAGGTGCAGCGCGCCATCGGTGGCCCCGCGCACGACGCGGCTCTCCGCGAGGCCGTGGCCGAGATCAGGCCGATGTTCAAGCAGTGCACCCGCTGTGGCCGCTGGGTCTGTGAACCGATCTGTTTCAACAAGAAGGCCCAGCTCTGCGAGTGGTGCGCCCCCGACTTGGACGAGGAGCTCGCCTCCGCCCAGGCCGAGGCGGCCAAGGAGCAGGTCTTCGAGAAGGCGCGCGCGGTCGACTGGACGCAGGGGCGCGACTTAGCGGTCGCCGGCGGCGCCCTCTGCAAGTCCTGCGGCGCCAAGTTGACGGGCGGCAAGTTCTGCGGCGAGTGCGGTGCCCCGGTCAGCCAGAAGAAGCACTGCGTCTCCTGCGGCGTCGAGGCCGAGGGCAGCCCCAAGTTCTGCCCCGAGTGCGGCCAGCACTTCGCTTAAGGTCAAGACTTGCTTGACAGCTCAATAGAGGGCTGTCACACTGATGCTGCAGCCTCGAAAAAGGTGAACCCGCCGTGAGGCGGGGGAGCAAAGCCCGAAGTCTCCTCCCGAGACTGACGGTTGCCGAAAAGCCTGCTGGGTGAAGGTCCAGGGGGGGTTCGACAACCGGTCCCAACCCCTCCTCCTCCAACCAAAGATCTTCCTGCGACGTGGCGCGCGTGCGCCCGTTGCCGACGTTAGAACCGTGCTCGACGACGAGCTCTTCGGAGGAGGTTTCCATGAGGAGAACAGCCGTGTCCAAGCCTTGGTTCCACGCGATCGCGGGGCTGATCCTCCTGGGGGGAGCGGCCCGCGCGGCGCAGGCCCCGCCCGTGCCCGACCCCACGGTTCGAGCCAAGTTGCTCGCGAGCTACGCCCGACTCCCACTGGCCTTCGAGGAGAACCGCGGGCAGGCGGAAGCCCCGGTGAGGTTCCTTGCCCGCGGAGGAAGCTACACCTTGTACCTGGCTCCCACCGAAGCCGTGCTCACGTTGCACGACAACCGAGTGCCGCAACAGGCCGTGGAGCGAAGACCCTCTCGGCGGGGGATCAAATCCTCCCTCGGGCTTGGCGCCCGTGATCATGTGGTGCGGTTAGCGTTCGCTGGCGCTGGCGAGGCGCGGTTAGTCGGCGAGAGCAGGCTGGTCGCGGAGAAAAATTACTTCCTGGGGAGTGACCCTCACCGGTGGCGGCTGCACGTACCGAGCTACGGCCGCGTCCATTACGCGGGGATCTACCCCGGTATCGACCTGCTTTTCTATGGCCGGGAGAGCCGGCTCGAGCATGACTTCATCGTCGCTCCTGGAGCTGATCCTGGTGTCGTGCGGCTCGCCATTTCGGGCGCGGACCGCCTGGAAATCGATCGGCCGACCGGCGACTTGATCCTCGATGCCGGTGATGTCGAGATGCGTTTGCAGAGGCCTGTGGCATACCAGGAAGAGGCCGGGCGGAGACGGGAGGTAGCGAGCCAGTATAGGCTGCTCTCCGCGCGTGAGGTGGGATTCGATCTCTCTTCTTATGACCGCTCCCGTGCTCTCGTCATCGATCCCGTCCTCGTCTATTCCACCTACCTAGGTGGCAACGGTGTCGACCGCGGGCAAGCGGTTGCCACAGACGGTCACGGCAATGCCTATGTGACCGGTTCGACTACCTCTGCGGAATTCCCCGGCTCGTCTTCGGCGCGGGTCAGTATCGATGCTTTCGTGGTCAAACTGACCCCAGCCGGGGACCTTGCCTACTCCGTCGTCCTCGGCGGCTCGACCGGGCCCGACGTGGCTCTCGGGATCGCCGTGGATACCAAAGGTGATGCCTTTGTCACGGGATTCACCGGCGCGGAGGATTTCCCACGGGTCCTTTCCCTTCCGCCCCAGCTCGCGGGCCGCAACGAGGACGTCTTCGTGGTGAAACTCGATTCTTCGGGGTCAACCCTGCTCTACTCCACAACGCTCGGAGGCGCGGCGCGCGATCAGGGGAACGGTATCGCGATCGACGCCACAGGCGCGGTCTACGTGACCGGGGATACCCAGTCGTCCGACTTCCCGACCGTGAACCCCTTGCCGCTGCCCTCCCATCCGTTCGATCCAAGCACTTACTCACCGGATGCTTTCGTCTTCAAGTTGAGCCCGAACGGCTCCGCGCTGCTGTACTCAACCTATCTTGGCACCGCGGGTGTCGACTCGGGCGCCGCGATCGCCGTGGACACGAGGGGGCAAGCCCATGTGAGCGGCTACACCGATTCCTCCAGCTTCCCGGTCGTCAATGCCGCGCAGAGCTCGCCCCGAGGAGCCTACGAGGCCTTCGTGACGACGCTCAACGCGTCTGGCTCCGCTCTGGTCTATTCCACCTATCTCGGAGGCTCGGGCTCCGATTTCGCGTCTGGGATCGCGGTGGATGCGGCGGGGGACGCCTACGTGACCGGCGAGACCTCCTCCGAGGATTTCCCGGTCCGCAATGCCTTGCAACCCACTCTCCGCGGCGCCACGGAGCGAGTCGACGCATTCGTGACCAAGCTCGGCCCCTCGGGGGCGCTCGTCTACTCCACATATCTTGGCGGCTCCCAGGAGGACGCGGGATCGGGCATCGCCGTTGACGGCGCGGGCCGGGCTTATGTGACGGGGGCTACGACCTCGACGGACTTTCCCCTCAAAGATCCCGTTCAGGCGAGCTGTGCGCCGAGTCTCGGCTCTTCAGGGCGCTGCCCGGAGGACGTCTTCGTGGTCGCGCTCGATGCGCAGGGATCCGAGCTCGTCTACTCCACCTATCTGGGAGGGGCGGTCGGATCTCCGGGTTTCCCCCCTATCGACGCCGCGACCGGAATCGCGGTGGATCGCGCGGGGAACGCCTATATAATCGGCGTGACCATCTCTACAGATTTCCCCACGTTGTACGCAGTCCAACCCGCGTACGGCGGTGGCGGGCAGGACGCCTTGATTACCAAGCTGGCCGCTGTGAACAGTCCTCCCGAGTGCACCGCCGCCACCGCCACCCCGGGCACGCTCTGGCCGCCCAACCACCGGCTCGTCCTGGTCGCGATCCAGGGCGTGACCGACCCTGACGGCGACCCGGTGACGATCCAGATCACCGGCATTACTCAGGACGAGCCCCTCTCGGGCAACACGCCCGACGCCACCGGTCTCGGCACCGCGACCGCCAAGGTGCGCGCCGAGCGGGCGGGGGGAGGCGACGGCCGCGTCTATCACCTGAGCTTCACGGCGACCGACGAGGACGGCGGCTTCTGCACGGGGACGGTCACCGTCTGCGTGCCCCACGACCAGGGCGGGGGGCGGACGTGCGGGGACGGCGGAGCGCTCTACAGCTCGACGGGATCGGGGAGATAACGATGCCTACCTACAAGGAGAATTTCATGGGAGTTATCAGGAACATGCATCGGCTCGGCGCCACGTTGGGGATGGTCCTGCTGGCCGGTACCCTCGGCGCGGCGGATCTCGCGAGCCCCGCCCGCCGGACCGTCGTCTACTCGACCTACTTGGGCGGCAGCGCCGAGGAGGCAGACATCGCCATCGCGATCGACGCCGCTGGCAACGTCTACGTGGCCGGCGATACCCTCTCCGCCGACTTCCCCGTCCTCGGCCCCGGCAGCCAGGGGCAGCATTACCATACTCCGGAGTTTCCCCACGACATCTTCCTGACCAAGTTCGACCCCAGCGGCTCGCCCCTCTGGTCCACCTACACCGGGACCCAATGGGACGACCATCTCACCGGCATGACCTTGGACCCCGCGGGCAACCCCGTTCTCGTCGGCTGGGTGGATGTCGGCGAGGAGATCCAGGTGTTGACAGGGGGCTTCCGGGCAGACGGCTCCTCCGGCGGCATGTCCATCCCGTTCTCCAGCCCCGACATCGGTAGGGCCTACGCCGTCGCGGCCGGGCCCAGCGGCACCTTCATGGTCGGTATCTCGGACCGTGACTTCGCTCTCCCGCACGCGCCGGGTCTCCACGCCATCGTGGTCCAGATCGGCTCGGGCACTGGGGCCCGCGTCGCCTATTTCGCGGGCGACTGCATCGCCTGGCCCACCGGCGTGGCGGTCGACGGCGCCGGATTCGTCTTCATCACCGGCAGGACCTCCTGCGCGGACTTCCCGCGCGTCCACGCCGCCCAGGGCACCTACGGCGGCGGCAGCAACGACGCCTTCGTGATGAAGCTCAACCCCGTTGACTTCTCGATCGTCTACTCGACCTTCCTCGGCGGCAGCGCCGACGATGTCGGAAACGCCATCGCCGTCGATTCGGCGGGCAACGCCTACGTCACCGGCTCGACCCTCTCGACCGACTTCCCCCTCCACAAACCGCTCCAGGGCTCCTCCGGCGGAGCTTTCCTGACCAAACTCGATCCCACGGGGGCGATCGCCTACTCGACCCATCTGAGCGTCGGGGGTTACAGCCTCGCCGTCGACTCGAAGGGCGCCGTCTTCCTGCCGGCACCCTCTGGCGTGGTGAAGATCGGCCCGAAGGGCAGGCGGATCGTCCCCTGGGTCTCCCTGGACGCACCGAGAGGACTGCTCGCGATCAACGCGGCGCGCGACATTGCCGCGGGCGGCTCCGCCGGACCTGGTTTTTCGACCTTCCATGCCTTCCAGCCTGCCAACCGCGGCGGCTCCGATGCCTTCGTGACCCGGATCGTGAACCACAAACCCAAGGGCGCTGCCGATCTGGAGGACGACGACGAGGACTAGAGAGGAGAGAGGCGCCCGCCGGGGCTGTGGGAGGGGGGCGGGCCGCATTTTCAGCCGACGAAGCTCCGCGTGTCAGCCAGGCTCGAGGAGCTGTTCGAATTCGCTCGCCAGGTCTTTGCCGCGTTGGAAACCCCTGCCTGTGATCAGGGAGAGCGCCCCTCTCGCCCTTTGGATTTCCTGCGGGTTGGCTCTCTCTAGCAGCGCGAGGAGATCAGCCTGGTCTTGAGGACGATCCGCGCTCCTCGCCAACAGCTTGAGCGCCATCAGATGCCCCAGACGGACGACGGGAGCATGGAGCCCGGGCAGGATCTCTAAGGTCTCCGCGACGGCGACGATCTCGGGCTCGATGCCAGAGGATGCGAAGAGGAGATCGAGGACGACACCCTCTTCCTGCTCACCAGGTGGAAGGAACCGCACGGTTGCAAGCCGCCCCACGGCTTCCTGTTCGACCGTCGCATGCAGCCCATACCCTCGTCCCAGGAGGCTTGATGCGATCGCTTCCGCTTGCAAATCCCCGTCTACGGCTAGGGCCAGATCGAGATCCCGGGTGAAACGGGGCTCCGCCAGGACCGAGACGGCCAAGCCTCCCACGAGAGCCCAGCGCGCCCGGATCTCCGAGAGGTCTGCTACCGCCTGCCGGAAGACCTTTTCCAGCCGCCTCACGCGTGCCGCCGCGGCCAGGTCCCAGGGACTCCCTCCGCATCGCCCGCTTCGGCGCCGGGCCGGTGGCGCAGCCAGTCGACCAGCCGGTGCTCGACTTCGGCCGCGTCCGCATGCGGGTTCTGGCGGCGCAGGTTCTGCCGCATCAGATCCTCTCCTGCCTCGTAGAGGTCGAAAGCGAGGCGGAGCCGTTCGGCCATGAGCTCCTCCCGATGGCGTTCCATGAACGCTATTTTAACCCGTTTGGCCGGCGGCTGGTTCAGCCGAAGAAGCTCCGCACCCCGTCGCAGACCACTTCGACCTCCCGGTCCTCGAGCTCGGGGAAGATCGGCAGGCAGAGGCAGTCGCGGGCGGCGGCGGTGGCGACGGGGAGCTCGCCGGGGTCGGGGATGCGGCCGGCCAGGGCGGGCTGGGTGTGGAGCGGGGTGGGATAGTGGATCGAGGAGCCGATCCCGAGACCAGCCAAGTAGCTCATCAGCGCGTCGCGCTGCCGGGTCAGGATCGTCATCTGGTGGTAGACCGACTCGGCCTCGGGCGGGTCCTTGGGGAAGCGCAGGTCGCCCACCCCGGCCAGGCGCTCCAGGTACATCGCTGCCAGAGCCCGGCGGCGCGCGTTGTCGCGGTCGAGGAGCGGCAGGCGGCAGTTCAGGACCGCGGCCTGCAGGCTGTCGAGCCGGCTGTTGGTGCCGAGCGAGATGTGGTGGTAGCGCGAGGTCTGGCCGTGGTTGCCGAAACGGCGCGCCTTGTCGACCAGCACCGGCTCGTCGCCGGTCACCGCCCCGCCGTCGCCGAAACAGCCGAGGTTCTTGGTCGGGTAGAAGCTCCAGGCGGCGAGCCGGCCGAAGCCGCCCACCCGCTTGCCGCGCCAGCGCGCCCCCTGCGCCTGGGCCGCGTCCTCGATCATCCAGAGCCCGTGCCGGCCGCGCAGGTCAAGCACGGCGTCGATGTTGAAGGGCCGGCCGTAGAGATGGACGCCGATCACCCCCACGGTGCGCGAGGTGACCCGCGCCGCGGCGTCCCTGGCGTCTAAGTTCAGGGTCTCGGGTTCGATGTCGCAGAAGACCGGACGGCCACCCAGGAGGGCCACCACCTCGGCGGTGGCGAAGAAGCTGAAGGCGGGGACGATCACCTCGTCCCCGGCTTTGAGACCCAGGACCTGGAGGGCGATCAGGAGGGCGTCGGTGCCGTTCGCCAGACCGGCGCAGGCGTCGACGTCCAGGTAGTCGGCGAAGGACTGCTCGAACTCCCGCACCTCGGGGCCGAGCACGAAGGCGTTGCTGTCGAGGATGCGGCGCCAGCGCTCTTGCAGCTGGTCATCGATCCGGGCCCGCGCGCGGGAAAGATCCAGATAGGGAATGGTCATGTCGTCGCTCCGGCCGCGCATTCTATCTGTAGGTGTCGGGCCGAGGCCAATCCATTTCCTCTGTCATACTCTGCCCCCATGTCCGAACGGCTGCGGTTCTACTGGGTCGTGGCGGTCTCCGGTGCCGTCCTGATGGCCCTGGAGATCCTCTCCTCCCGCGTCCTCGCTCCCCACTTCGGCAACAGCGTCTACGTCTGGGGCTCGATCATCAGCGTCTTCCTGGCCGCCCTCTCCCTGGGCTACCTCTGGGGCGGGCGCCTGGCTGATCGCGAGCCCACGATGGCGGCCCTCGGCCGGCTGATCGCGCTCGCCGGGGTCTTCGAGGCCGTGCTCCTCCTCGCCGGCGGACGCCTCGCGGCCCTCCTTGGAGCCTGGACCGGCAACTCGCCTTCGGGGACCCTTCTCGCCGCCACCGTCCTCTTCGGGCCGGCGAGCGTCCTCCTCGCCATGGTCTCCCCCTACGCCGTGCGCCTGGCAGCCCGCGACCTCGGCCGGCTCGGCAACACCACCGGCCGGCTCTACGCCCTCTCGACCCTTGGAAGCCTGGGGGGAACCCTAGGCTGCACGTTCCTCCTCATCCCCTTCCTCGCCCTCCGGCAGATCCTCGCCCTGGTGCTGGCGGCGACCGCGGCGACCGCCCTCGTCGCCCTCGCCGCCGCCCTCCGCAAGGAAGCCCTGTCGGCGGCTCTCGCCAGCCTCCTGGTCGTCCTGGCCCTGTCGAGCGGCTGGCTGCCGGAGCGGCGGGAGAAGGGGGTGATCTACGAGCGGGTCTCGCCCTACCAGAGCCTCGAGGTGCGGGAGAGTGAGGGGGTGCGCACCCTGATCAGCGACCGCATCCCGCAGGCGGCGGTCCGCCTGGCGGACGGCGAGCCGGCGCTCCACTACCCGCGCTACATGCCGGCCGTGCTCCTCGTCAACCCCAAGATCTCGCGCTTCCTGGGGCTGGGCCTGGGCGGCGGCAGCATCGGCACCTACCTCGGCCGCCGGATGCCCGGCCTCGACGTCCACTACGTCGACATCGACCCCGCCGTCCCCGAGGTCGCCCGGCGTTTCATGGGCTTCCGGCCGGGCGGGCGCACCCGGGTGACGATCTCCGACGCCCGCGGCTTCCTCCACGGCGCCGGGGACGAGCACTGGGACTTCATCCTCTGCGACACCTACATCGGCCTCTCGGTGCCCTTCCACCTGACGACCGTGCAGTTCCTGGAGGAGGTCCGCCGCCACCTCGCCCCGCACGGTGTCTTCGCTCTCAATCTCGCGGCGGGCCTCTCCGACCCCTTCTCCCGCGCCATGTACCGCACGGTGCGCGACCGTTTCGCCACCACCTACGTCGTCGACGTCTTCGGGGTCTCGAACGTCCTCGTCCTGGCGACCGACGACGACCGCCTGTCCTGGGAGGATCTCGCCCAGCGCGGCCAGGAGCTGGGGACGAGCCTCCACTTCGACCCGCCCCTCGAACGGATCGCCCACGCCTTCGCCGAGACCAACTTCGATCCCGCGACGGCCCAGATCCTGACGGACGAGTTCGCCCCGGTCGATCGGCTCATCCAGCTCGGGCGGGCGGCGCGGGTGCCGGCTGCCGGGGTCCGCGGTAACCCGTAGGGCTTCCCCGTCCCCATCTCTACACGTTCCAGCGCCAGGAGCATGCATTTCCGGTGCGGGAATCAAAATCCCGGTACCAGGAAGTCCCTGGCTTCCTGTCTCCGGAGCGATAAAAGATCTACAACTGGTTCCCCTTCAGGTGTTTGCGCCGCCCTCTCTCGCGGTCTATACTCTCGTCGTGCGCGAGGGGGTGGCCAACGAAGACACGGGAGAGGCGACCCTCAGAAGTGGTAGTGAGAGGAAGCGGAAAGCTCTTCGCCTCTACTGTGAAGTCTTTCGTGAAATCGGAGCTTTGGTCATAGTCTTCGCGCAGTTGGATGTTGTTTTTGGTGGCGCCAAGGTATCCAGCTGGACTCTCTGGGGTTGGGTGGTTCTGGGAGTCTTGGTGCTGTTGCTTGGAGTCCATCTGGACCCAGAGGTACGAAAATGACCCTCATACTGGCTCTGGTGCCCATATTCCTGCTGCTTGCGGTCTTCTACCTCGATATTTGGGTTTTCCGGCGTCAATGGAGTGACGGCCCACAAGACAATTCCAGCAGATCCGAGCGTGGCTCCCGCGATTCCGTGCGAAAGTAGAAGCGCAGTCAGCCGAAGCGGTCCCAGGGCAAGAGAAGCCTACCCACCCGGCAGTGCGCGCAGCGGGTGCCGGGTCCACGGCGTGGCGTACACCCCGATCTGGTTGCCGCCCATGGTGACGTTGTTGGGCACCTCGAACATCTGCACCCGCCGGAACCCCGGCACCCGCTCGACGGCGGGGAACCAGGTGGGGAAGATCACCAGGTAGTCGGGCTGGCGGCGGGCGAGGGCCGCGAGCATCGCCGCCTCCCAAGTGCCCGCCCGGCCGCGGGCGAGGTCGTCCGCCACCTCGCGGCGCAGCTCGGGAGAGGAGATCCCCACGAGGTCGATCACCCGGTTGGGCAGCAGGTACTTCAAAGCACCGATGTCGTTGACCGCCAGCACAGCGTCGGCCGGCAGGCGGGGCCGGAGCCAGAGGGCGGCCCGGACATCCCCGTCGTCGACGTTGGCGACGTTCTGCACGTAGCGGCCGGCGCCCTCGACCAGGCCGGAGACCGTCGGCCAGAGGAGGAGGATGGAGAGGAGGAGGCCCCCGGGCACGCTGCTCTCATGGCGGCGCAGGAGCGGCCCGAGCGAGCGGGCGGCTCCCTCGAGGCCGAGCACGCCCAGGAGGACGACGAAGGGGAAGAGGGGGAAGTAGTAGCGCCCGAAGTTGCCGGCGATCAGGCCCTTCCCGAGCGGGCTCATGAGGGAGTAGCCGAGCGGCAGGCCGAGAGTCCAGACGGCGGGGAGGAGCCCGCGGTCGCGCGGGGTGCCGAGGTCCGCCACGAGGCGCGCGACGCCACCGCCGGCCAGGAGCACCATGTAGGGTTGCGGCCGGAAGAGGATGCCGAGGACGACGTAGAGGTACTGGAGGTCGGGCAAATAGCGCTGGACTCCGCTCCCCTTGACCGCGAAGGTGGTGGGGAGGAACGAGCCACCCGCCAGGCGGTAGAAGAGGAAGGAGCCGGCGACCGCGAGGGCGGCCAAGGCCAGCCCCAGAGCGAGGGGCCGCAGGCGCGGGCGCTCTACGCCCAGGCGACCCGCCGGGTCCCGACGGCAGACGAGCAGCCGGTCGATCGCCGCGACGAGCAGCAGGAGCACCCCCTCGGGCCGGGCCAGGATGGCGAGGGCGAAGACCGGCAGGGCGAGCGGCGGCCGGTCCGGGTCGGCGCGCTCGCGGAGGTGGAGGATCGTCCCCCAGAGCGAGAGGAGGACGAAGAGAGGGATCTCCATCCCCGAGAGCGCCGACCAGACGAGCGGGCCGGTCGCGAGGGTCAGGGCGGCGGCCAGGGTGGCGAGGCCGGGGGAGAGGCCGAGCTCGGAGGCCAGGCGGCGGGTGGCGTCGACCCCGGCCAGGTAGAGGGCGGCGCCCAGGACCTTCACCCAGAAGAAGACGTTCCCCGGCAGATAGAAGAGGAGGGCCAGGAGGGCCGTCCACAGGGGAGCGGTCGAGCCGGTGACGATCTGGCCCGGGTTGTAGGAGAGGCCGTGGCCGCCGGCCAGGTTGCGCGCGAACTGGAGGTGGATGAAGCTGTCGTCCAGGGGGAAGCCCAGCCGCGAGCGGGCATAGACCTCCCCCGCCAGGTAGCCGAGGCAGGCCAGGAGCCCGGCGGCCAGGAGCAGCCAGGAGGTGCGGCCGGCCGCTCGGCGGGCCGGCTCCGGATCGGGGTCGGCGATCGTCATCCGTTGGTAGCGTCCATGTAGAGACTCCAGCATATGACGGCTTCTCGGGTTATTATCAGCCGCCCTATATGTCTCCCGCGAGCTTCGACCTCCGGATGCGCCGCGCCGCCCGCGTGGCGCTCTATAGCAGCGTGCTCCTCGTGTGCGCGGCGGCCTTCGGCTTGAGCGTCTGGGTCGACCGCCCCATGGTGGCGCGGGCGAGCGAGCTGTGGATCACGACCGACTACAAGAACCTCCCCGAGGTCAAGCTCCTCCAGCACTACGTGCAGATCGACACCAGCCCGACGACGGGCGACGAGGTGGCCGGCGCCCGCTTCCTGGCCGACCGCCTGGCCGAGGCCGGCATCCCCTCCCATATCGAGCAGCTCGACGGCAAGCACGCCAACCTCTGGGCGATCCTCGAGGGCGACGACCCGCGGGCCTTAGTCCTCCACAACCACATCGACGTCTCACCCATCAACCCGAGCGAGTGGTGGGTGCCGCCCTACGAGGGGCGGATCGAGCTGCCATGGATCTTCGGCCGCGGCGTCTTCGACATGAAGAGCGTCGCCATCGCCCAGCTTCAGGCCTTGATCGATCTCAAGAAGAGCGGCGTCCGCCCCAAGCGCTCGGTGATCTTCCTCGCCACCGGCGGCGAGGAGTACGGGAGCTTCCTCGGCACCCAGTGGATCTTGCGGCAGCACCCGGAGCTCGTCTCCCGCTTCTGGGCGGTGATGACCGAGGGCGGGACGGTCGAGGCGCGGACCCGGAGCGAAATCAAGTACTGGGGGACGGAGTACGCCCAGAAGCGTTTCGCCGACCTGGTCGTCTGCTCCAAGGACCGCGCCCGGCTGGAGGAGCTGCGCGAGGCGATGAAGCAGCGCGGCTTCACGAGCACCGACCTGCATCTCGTCCCCGAGGTGGCGGCGATCCTGCCCGCCTACGGGGCGTCGCGGGACAGCTCCGAGCTGCGCAACATCCTCGCCCACCCCCAGGCGATGCTCGGCGACCCGCGCTCCTTCGGCAAGCTCCCGCCCTACGTGCAG
>JAXDLD010000388.1:0-11324 GCA_034666805.1 Acidobacteriota bacterium | reverse complement strand
TGGTCGGTTTGAGGTCGCTGACCTCACTAGACTAGAAATACTGCGGCATGAGCGGCTGGAGGACTTCCGTCTTCCACTCCGCGGGCGCGGTCACCGTCGGGTCGTTCAGGTAGAACTCCCAGGGCGGTCCGGCCGGCTCGCGGCCGTTCTGGGTCACCCAGGAGGCGAGCGCTTCGCTCGCGGCCGGCAGCTGGTCGTAGGGGCCGAGGTGGATCGTCGCCACGGCGAGGCCGCCGGGCAGCTCGCCCGCGTGCACCCGCTGGTCCCCGGGGAGGGCCTTGTCCACCGGCACGCCGGCCTCGAGCTCGATGTCGTCGCCGGCCCGCTGGTGGTAGCGGGTGAAGACAGGGCCGGCGACCTTCCCGCCCGCGCCGTTCACGTAGCGACCCACCTCCTTGAGGTACTCGCCAATGGTCGCCGAAAGGGTCGCTGCGCTCGTACGGCCGCGGATGCTCAAAACCGGCTGCGCCTGGAGCTCGCGGACGTTGCACGGGTACGGCATGGTTCCTCTCCTCCCAAGAATCAAGCCAGCACAGGAAGCACAGCAGGGTTACCGGCCCTATCTTCGCACGAACGACTCCCCCAGGTAGCCGAGGCATTTGTAAATCAGCTTGGCGGCCAGGAAGTCGCTCGCCGGCTGGTGGCCGAGGGGTGCCAGCTCGACCAGGTCCATGGCCACCACCTCCTTCTCGCGGAAGAGGGTGCGCAGGAGGGCGAGAGTCGGGTACCAGAGGCCGCCGCCGGGCTCGGGAGTGCCGGTCGCGGGGACGAGCGAGGGGTCGAAGTAGTCGATGTCGAAGGTCAGATAGATCTTTCGCGGGAGATCGGCGAGGAGCGGCGGGAAGAGCTCCGCGGCGCGGTCGAGCTGGTGCCCCCAGATGACGGCGAGTCCCTTCTCGCGAATGACGACGGACTCCGGGGCGGAGAGCGAGCGGATGCCCACGGCGAGGGTGGGGACGCCGGAGTCGACGATCCGCTTCATGACGCTCGCGTGGCTGTACGGGGTGCCCTCGAACTCCTCCCGGAGGTCGGCATGGGCGTCGAACTGGACGACGCCGATCTCCCCGTGCACCTCGCGGGCGGCGGCGACCGGCGCCTGGGTCAGGCTATGCTCGCCGCCCAGGGTGACGAGGAACTTGCCGGCTTCGAGGTGGCGCCGCGCCTCGGCCTGGAGCTCGGCCATGGCCTCCTCCATGGCGAAGGACTCGGGGAGGAACGGCGGCAGGGTCGCGATCCCCTGGCGGTAGGGCTCGGCGCCCAGCTCCTCGTCATAGAGCTCCATGGCCTGGGAGGCGCGGACGATCGCCGCCGGTCCCCCCGAGGTCCCCTTGCCGTAGGAGGTCGTGCGCTCGAAGGGGACGGGGAGGACCGCCACCCGGCTGGTCTCGTACCGGCTGTCCTCCGCTTCGAGGAGGCCGAAGTTGGTGGGCAGGATGGGCATGGCGCGGCTTTGTAGCACGGATGACAGAATAGGTCCATGGCTGACTTATCCCCCCCTCTCATGGATCTCCCCGAGGAGGTCCGACTCCGCGTCGCCCGGGCCCGCCGGGCCGTGGCGTTCACCGGTGCCGGCATCTCCAAGGAGAGCGGCTTGGACACCTTCCGTGACCTGGACGGCGTCTGGCAGAAGGTGCGCCCCGAGGACATGGCGACCCTGGACGCCTTCCGCCGCCGGCCGGCCGTGGTCTGGCGCTGGTACGCCGAGCGCTTCACCCGGGCCGACGGCGTCGCCCCCAACCCCGCCCACCTCGCCCTGGCCCGATTGGAGGAGGAGTTTCCGTACTTCACTCTGGTGACCCAGAACGTGGACGGGCTCCACCAGCGCGCCGGCAGCCGCAACCTGATCGAGCTGCACGGCACCCTCGCCTTCGCCAAGTGCGACTACTGCGGCCGGCGTCTGCCCATGGGGGAGGCCGTGGCCTCATCCCCGGAGCGGCCGCCAGCCTGCGACTGCGGCGGCCTCTTGCGTCCCGCCGTCGTCTGGTTCGGGGAGACCCTGCCGCCGGGCGCCATGGAGCGCGCCGCCGAGGAGGCCTCGCTGTCCGAGATCTTCCTCTCCATTGGAACCTCGGGGAGCGTCTATCCGGCGGCCGGGCTGATCGAGGTGGCCTACGAGAACGGCGCCTGCCTGATCGAGATCAACCCCGAGCCCACACCTTTCTCCCGGTTCGCGCATTTGACCCTGCGCGCGCCGGCCGGGGAGGCGCTCCCCGCCCTGACGGAGGCGATCCTGGCATGCCGGCACCCCCGCAGATGATCCGCGAGATCCCCGAGACCGACCGCCCGCGCGAGCGCCTGCTCGACCAGGGGAGCGGCGCGCTCTCCGACGCCGAGCTCATCGCCGTCCTCCTGCGGACGGGGAAGGTCGGCTGCTCGGCGATCCAGATGGCGCAGGAGCTGCTCCGCGATTGCGCGGGATTGGGGGGGCTCCTCGGCCTCTCCGCCCCGGCTCTAAGGCGCTCGGGGCTGGGGCCGGCCAAGGCGGCGGCGCTCCTGGCCGCGATCGAGATCGGCCGCCGGCTCGCCCGCGAAGAGATCGGCCAGCGCCGGGCGATCACCGCCCCGCGGGACGTGGCGCGCTACCTCGCCCTCCGCTACCAGGTGCGCGACCAGGAGGTGATGGGAGCGCTCTTCCTGGACGCCAGGAAGCGCCTCCTGGGGGAGCGCGAGATCTACCGCGGCACCCTCAACCGCTCGGTCGTCGAGCCGCGGGAGGTCTTGAAAGAGTGCCTGCTCCGCGGCGCCGCCGCCGTCGTCCTCTTCCACACCCACCCGAGCGGCGACCCCTCGCCCTCGGGCGAGGACCTCTACTTCACCCACCGCATGCAGCAGGCGGCCGAGGTGATCGGGGTGCTGCTCGTCGACCACCTGGTCCTCGGCAGCACCGGCCGCTTCGTCTCCCTGCTGGGAAAGAGCGCGTGGTAGCCTACCCGGCCATGGCGTGCTACCACCTCGACTGCTGGAGCGGGATCGCCGGGGACATGTTCCTCGGCGCCTGTCTGGACCTCGGGATGCCGATCGAGGTCCTGGCGGACGCCGTGGCGCGGCTCGCTCTTCCCGGGGTCACCGTCGAGGGGCGCAAGGCGAAGCGGGGCGGGATCGCCGGCACCCGCTTCCGGGTGCTCGCGGGCGGCCGGCCGATCGAGGGGCCGGACCCGGAGGAGGAGGCGCACGAGCATCCTCATGTCCATCCGCGTCCCCATCCTCATGAGCACGCCCATCCTCATGAGCACCCTCATCCCCATGAGCACCCTCACGAGCCTGCCGGCCACCACGATCACCATGGCCACGATCACCACGGCCGGGACCTGGCGAGCATCAGGCGGCTGATCGGGGAGAGCTCGCTGGCCCCCGCCGTGCGCGACCGCGCCCTCGCCCTCTTCGAGCGTCTGGGCCGGGCGGAGGCGAAGATGCATGGCATGGAGCTCGACCGCGTCCACTTCCACGAGGTGGGGGCGGTCGACTCGATCGTCGATCTCGTGGGGGCGGCGGCGGCGATCGAGCACCTGGCCCCCGAGCGGCTGACCTGCGGGCCGGTCAACGTCGGCGGCGGCCGGGTGAAGACGGCCCACGGCGAGCTGCCGGTGCCGGCGCCCGCCACGGCCGAGCTGCTGGCCGGCATCCCGGTCTTCGGCGGGGGAGGGGGCGAGCTCACCACCCCCACCGGCGCCGTGCTCCTGGCCGAGCTGGTGGACGAGTTCGGGGAGCTCCCCGGCCTCGCCCTCACGGGCTCGGGCTACGGGCTCGGCCGGCGCGAGGTCTCGGGCCGGCCGAACGCCGTCCGTCTGCTGCGCGGCCAGCCCACCGGTTCGAGCGCGGGGGCGGAGGTGATGGTCCTCGAGTGCGAGGTGGACAACCTGCCGGGGGAGGGCTTCGGCTTCCTCATGGAGCGCCTGCTCGGCGCCGGCGCCCTGGACGTCTACTTCACCCCGGTGCAGATGAAGAAGAACCGGCCGGGGTCGCTCGTCACCGCTCTCTGCCGGCGGTCGCAGCTCGAGGAGCTGGCGGCCGTCCTCCTCGCCGAATCGGGCTCGCTCGGCTGCCGCTACCATGCCGCCGGCCGGTTCGAGGCCGAGCGCGACATCGTCGAGGTGGCGACCCGCTTCGGCGCCGTGCGGGTCAAGCGCAGCCGGCTCGACGGCCGCCCGCTCGCCCACGCCCCCGAGTTCGAGGACTGCCGCCGGCTCGCCCTGGAGCACGGGGTGCCCTGGCGCGACGTCTACCGCGCCGCCCTGATTCAGGCGGAGTAGCCGCGCAAGCGGCGCAATAAACCTCGGTCTCAGGATTGTTGTAGGAACCTCAACCATGAGGTTACGATCGATGACTTCACCTGTCGACACAGAGATCCATACGTCCGGCCTGCTGCAGCTCGGCCTGGCTGGTGACGGCGCGCTCCGCTGGGCGGTCGCCGACGTCACCGAGATCGTCGAGGAGGCCCGCGAGCGGCTCGACCTCTCGCCGGTCGCCGCCGCCGCCCTCGGCCGCTGCCTGGCCGGCGCGGCGCTCCTCCTGCGCCTGGCGACCAAGACCCCGAGCCGGCTGCTGCTGGAGATCCGCGGCGACGGCCCCTTAGGGCGGGTCCTCGCCGAGGCCGACCAGGAGGGGAACCTCCGCGGCATGGTGGGCAACCCCCATGTCGAGGTCCCGCACACCCCGGAGGGCAAGCTCGCGGTGGGCCGCGCGGTGGGGAAGGGGACCTTGCGGGTGCTCCGCGAGCACGAGGGGGGCGCCAGCTACCACAGCCAGGTCTCCCTGGTGAGCGGCGAGATCGGGGACGACGTGGCCCACTATCTGGAGCAGAGCGAGCAGAGCCGCTCGGCGGTGCTCCTGGGGGTGCTCGCCAAGCCCTTCGGGGTCGCCGCCGCGGGGGGGATGATCGTCGAGGTGCTCCCCGGGGCGCCGGAGGACACCATCGCCCGCCTGGAGAAGAACATCGCCGGGATCGCCGGGGTGAGCCACCTGGTCGAGGCCGGCGGCTCGGTGCACGTCGTCGAGACTCTCCTGGCCGGCATGGACCGCGAGGTGCGGGAGACCCAAGCCCTCCGCTATCGCTGCCGCTGCAACCGGGAGCGCCTGCTCCATCATCTGGTCCTCCTCTCGGACGACGACCGCGACCACCTGCGCGGGGAGGACGGCACGATCGAGGCCGACTGCGCCTTCTGCGGCAGCAAGTACGTCTACACCCCGGCCGAGCTGGTCCCGGCGGTCAACTAGAGGAATTAGAGGGATAGAATCCCCCGACCCATGCGCACCTTCTACGTCACGACCCCCATCTACTACGTCAACGATCTGCCCCACATCGGGCACATCTACACGACCACCGTCGGTGACGCCCTCGCCCGCTTTCACCGCCTGGCTGGCCGGGACGTCCATTTCCTGACCGGCACCGACGAGCACGGCCAGAAGATCGAGCGCGCCGCGAAAGAGGAGGGGGTCGCCCCCTTAGCCTTGGCCGACCGGGTGGTGGCGCGCTACCGCGAGCTGCGCGACCAGATGGGGTTCTCCTACGACGACTTCGTCCGCACGACCGAGGAGCGCCACCGGCTGGGGGTCGAGGAGATCATCCGCCGGATGGAGGCCCGGGGCGACCTCTACACCGCGACCCACGAGGGGTGGTACTGCACGGCCTGCGAAACCTTCTACACCGAAAAGGAGCTCCAGCCGGGCAATCTCTGCCCCGTGCATGAGACGCCCGTCGAGTGGAAGTCGGAGGACAACGTCTTCTTCCGCCTCTCGCGTTACCAGCAGCCGCTCCTCGACTGGTACCGCTCCCCGGAGTCGGTCCGGCCGGCGAGCCGGCTGAACGAGGTGCGCTCCTTCGTCGAATCGGGTCTCCGCGACATCTCGATCTCGCGGGCCAACCTGGAGTGGGGCATCCCGTTCCCCGGCCGGCCGGGCCAGACCGTCTATGTCTGGCTGGACGCCCTGACCAACTACGTGAGCGCCTTGGGCTTCGGCCGGGAAGGGGAGGCCGCCGTTCCCTACGAGCGCTACTGGGAGCATGGGGACAGCCGCATCCACCTCGTGGGCAAGGACATCTTGCGCTTCCACGCGGTCTACTGGCCGGCCTTCCTCCTGTCGGCCGGCCTGCCGCTCCCGACCACGGTCTGGGCGCACGGCTGGTGGCTCCGCGACGGCCGCAAGGTGTCGAAGTCGGCGGGCAACGTCGTCCGCCCCGACGAGCTGATCCAGAGCTTCGGCAGCGATGCCCTGCGCTACTTCCTCCTCCGGGAGATGGTCTTCGGTCAGGACGCCTCGTTCTCGGACGAGGCCTTCATCGACCGTTACAACAGCGACCTGGCGAACGACCTCGGCAACACCGTGAGCCGCGTCGTCACCCTCTCGCGCCGCGCCTTCGACGGCAAGACCCCGCCCGAGCACTGCATCGACAACCCGCTGATCGACGTCGCGGGCCGGGTCGTCCCCGAGTACCTGGTGGCGATGGAGGAGCTCTCCTTCAGCCGCGCTCTGGAAGCCCTCTGGCGGCTCCTTGCCGAGGCCAACCAGTACCTGGTGGAGCGGGCGCCCTGGAACCTGATCAAGAGCGAGGGGTCGTCGCAGAAGCTCTCGCGCATCCTGTGGAACGGCCTGGAGGCGGTGCGCATCGTCGCCACCGGCCTCCTGCCGATCATGCCGCGGGCCGCGGCCGAGGTGCTGGCGGCGGTCGGCAGCCCGGAGCTGCCGACGAGCCTGAACGCCCTCGCCTGGGGCGGCACCCCGAACAACCGCGAGATCCCCGAGGCGCGCCCGATCTTCCCGCGCATCGACAAGGCGGCGTATCTGGGCGACGCCGAACCGATGCCGGAGAAGCCGGCCAGGCCGGCAAAATCACCCAAGACGACGAGCGGGAAGGAGAAGGCCGTGGCATCAGAGGCGAAGGAAGCGAAACCCTTGATCGCGATCGACAAGTTTTTCGAGACCGAGCTCAAGGTAGCGACGGTGCTCGCCGCCGAGCCGGTCCCCAAGTCCTCCAAGCTCCTGAAGCTCTCGCTCGACCTGGGCGACGAGACCCGCACGGTGGTCGCCGGGATCGCCGCCAAGTATTCCGCCGAGGAGCTGGTCGGCAAGCAGGTGGTGGTCGTGGCGAACCTCCAGCCGGCGAAGCTCATGGGGGTCGAGTCGCAGGGCATGGTCCTGGCCGCTTCCCAGGACGGCCAGCCGATCCTCCTCCACCCGGCCCAGCCGGTCCCGCCCGGCACCCGCGTCAAGTGAACGGCGCCGCCCGAGAGAACCCGGGACCGATCGACTCCCACTGCCACCTCCAGTCGCTCCCCGCGGACGAGCGCGAGCGCGCGCTCGACGCGGCCCGGGAGCGGGGGGTGGCGGGCTTCCTCGTCCCCGCCATCCGGCTCTCCGAGGCGGACGACATCCTCGCCCTCTGCCACCGCCATCCCGACGTCTGGTGCGCCCTGGGGGTCCACCCGCACGAGGCCTCGACCTGGCAGGAGGGGGACCGCGAGCGCCTGGCCGCCCTCCTCGCCGATCCCAAGGCCGTGGCGGTGGGGGAATGCGGGCTCGACTTCCACTACGACCTCTCACCGCGCGACGCCCAGTTCCGCTGCGTCCGCGAGCAGTGGTCCCTGGCGATCGAGCTCGGGCTCCCTGTCGTCGTCCACAACCGGGAGAGCAACGACGAGATGGTGGCGCTCGTCAAGGAGCCGGACTTCGCCGGCCTGACCGGCGACTTCCACTCCTTCGCTGGCGGCCTCGGGATGGCCCGGGAGCTCATCCCGCGCGGTTTCTACCTGGGCTTCACGGGGATGATCACCTTCCCCAAGGCGGACAACGTGCGCGAGGTGATCCCCATCCTCCCTCCCGACCGCGCCCTGGTCGAGACCGACACCCCCTATCTCGCCCCGGTCCCCTACCGCGGCAAGCCCAACCGGCCCGCCTACGTCGTCGAGGTGGCGCGCCGGCTCGCCCAGGAGACCGGGGAGACGGAGGAGCAGGTGGCGGTGCGGACGGGAGAGAACTTCTTCCGGCTGTTCCAGAAGGCCTCGTAGGGCCCACTCGGGGCAACGCCCCGGGTGGGCTTACCGCTCCTGCTCCCCATCGGTCAAGGCCAGCGGTGGCTCCAGCTCCCACGATCCCGGCGGCGGCACGCCTCCTCACCGCCCAGGCTTGCCGAGGCAGAGAGCGGTACTCCGGTTATGCCTCTCCGGCCTGGCGCCAAGGGGCTCGGCTTGCCGACCCCGTATCTCAGACTCTGCGCCCCCCGTACTCTGAGCCTGCGCCACCGTACTCTGAGCCTGCGCCCCCGTGTCTCTGAGTCTGTGCCCCTGTAGCTCTGAGTCTGAGCCTCCGTGTCTCTGGCTCGGAGACCCGTATCTCGGACTCTGCGCCCCCGTGTCTCTGACACTGCGCCCCTGTATCTCTGGCTTGGAGATCCGTATCTCGGACCTTGCGCCCCCGTATCTCCGAGTTGGAGTCCCCGTATCTCGGGTCTGGAGACCCGTATCTCTGACTTTGAGACGCCTCGCTCACGCTTGGAGAGCCGTATCTCGGATCTGGATCGACCTGCTCATGGCTTGGAGCGCCGTGGCTGAAGAGGCGGGCATCAGACCTTGCCATATAGTAACCCGCGGCGAAAAGATACGCCCGAGTTACGCTGTCAATGCCGTAGCATGCGAGGTGAGGGAGAATGCGAGCCGAGAGAACAAAAGCTCCTCGACCGGGTGCGGCAAGCGACTAGGGTCCGCCATCTGAGTCCAAAGACTGAGAAGACCTACGTCAACTGGATCCGTTGCTACATTCTCTTTCACGGCAAGCGCCACCCCCGGGACATGGGGGAGGCGGAGATCAACGCCTTCCATACCCATCTGGCCGTGGCAGGTCGGGTGAGTGCCGTCCTCGTCGGCGACGAGGAGAAGTCCGCCGAGCTCAAGTAAGAGCTCGCAAGCGGCCCCGAGGGCACAGAAGAACCAGGTGCCGCCGTGGTCCCGGCTTGCCAGGTCGATGTGGCCTTGGGGGTAGAAGCCCGTTGCGAGGCGGTTGAATTCGAGGTGATGCGCGGTGAGGTTCTGCGCGGCCAGTACGGTCAGAACCCTTGGCAGGATAAGAACCAGGTGGTGACTTCGATTTCCTAAGGGCGATCCGGAGAACTTCCGTCTCTTCCTGTCGTTGCTGGATCGCGATGTCTACGGCGACGTGAAGAGCCTGGAGGAGGCGATGGCTCGCCACTCGGCGGGGCTTGAGCGGACACATTCCGATCCAGCTGGCTATCCCTTGGACTTGCGGGGAGTCACTGTGCCCCAAAGGCGCAGCGTTCCCCACAAGAGGAAGGAGAAGATCGAGGCGGTGCTGTCGTTGTGTGGGACCGCGTACGTGACGGTGATGCCAGGCCCACGCTCTTCTCTTTTTCCGAACTTGTTCAAGAGCGGCTCGAAGATGGCGCCCTGCGTGGGATCGACAAAAATGTCGATGCCGTACTCGGGACCGATGAGGCGTCCTTCGCGCAGGTAGGTGAGCCCTCTCGCCACCTTCTCGACAAGGCGATTGAGCGATTGGGCTGGGACTCCTATCCCGACGGGAGTTCCGCTTCCGGGTGGGGGCCAAAGCCAGGGATGACTGCGTGCATCTGTTCCTCTTTTACGGGGAACATCTCTTCGAGCACCTTGCGCCGTCGCGCCTCTCGCGCGCGTCGGTCTTTGTCGTCCTTCGCGTGCTCGGGGTCGATGGACCGCAGCACTTTGTCTGGGATTCCGCTCGCGTGCAGGATCGTAGGATCGAGACAAAGACCAGCGCGCAAGAGCAGGTCTTGTTCGAGTCGGCCATACACCGCGTTGCAGGGCTCGCATGCCGGGAACTTCCAGAGTTCAAGATTCTCGGGTGTCGTGTCGGGGTACCAGGAGACGGGGAAGAGGTGATCCCACGTCCGCTTCTCGACATGGACAAGGCAGTGCACGCACGGGCCTGGGCCAGCTTTGTTCTTCTTCGCCATCGCCGGGCCATTCTACCGGCCGCCGCGACCTCCAACACACGCTTCGCTGTCTCCAACTCTCGTACTTGTACCGGGTCGGGCCCGGCTGGGAGGTCCTCTGGGGCCCTTTGGGTAGATCACGGCAGCCCTACCATGGCCGGCCCCCGATCCGCCGGCATGGGGGCAATACAGAGATTGCACAGGGTGACCGCCTCGCTCCGACCTCCGCAGCAGAGGCCGCCCCCGGGACACCAGGGCTTCCAGACTCTGGAGACCTCCGCGTCGAAACTCACCGACCGCTCCGCCGGCTCACCGCCCGAGTCTACCCACATTGTGGGAATTCGCTGCATATACACGAAGCTCCTGGGTCGGTGCAGGCGCATGTGTAGTCGACGGTGCAAGCTCGTGAATTGTAACATGCGAACATGGTATACGGAGCTCCTCCAATTACGTGCCTCAGTGTCTCTTTGTTAATGTGAAGTTTCTTGATTTTTTCCTCATTTCTATAACCTCCTTCAAAATAGGTTAGATTATACACCAAAAACCTTCTTGGCCTTCCCCGAGCGACCGGGCGCCGCGACGACTGCTCAGTACGCCGCTGGCGGGACCTGTCGATTTGGAACACGACAGGATAGCGCCAGGACAAGGGACCTCTCTCGATGTCGAGGCCCGGGTGCTCGTCGCTCGCGCCCTTTCCCGATAGGTGCCACGCTTGTGGCGAAGGATCGGTCCTCAACATGGCCTTCCGTCGAAAGCTCTTCCTATAATTCTGGTCGGAAGAGAGAGGGCGGCAGGCGAAAGTCGGCCCTGAAAGCCACAGCTAGCCGCTGCCGGCCTCCTCGGCACGCGGAGAGAAAAGACTCCGCCCATCCCCGGCCCGATCGGTCGGAGTCTTAAGAGCATGGAGACGGATAGCCGAAAGCAGATCCTCTCTCTATCCAGCCACCCAAGGCGCAGCCGGCGGGAAACTCCCGGCTGGAAAGACGACGGCGAGCTCTCCGGCCTGCAGCCTGGCTGCGGCTTCACGGAAGGCCGCCACGAAGTGCTTGTAACTCTCGTAGAGCTCCCGGCGGATCTTCCGGCTCGCCGCGTGGAACCGGGGAGCGGGGGACTTCTTCAGCCTCTCGGGTGCTGCATGCGGCTCCTGCTCCCGAACCGCCGCGGTGGCGGTTGGCTAGCAGCCCGTAGTAGCGGATCCTCACGAAGCTGTTGGGCGAGGAGTTCCTGCGCCGGTTTCTCCTCCACGTTCTCCCCGACCGGGAGAAGGCCCTGGCTCTCTGCCGTCAGGTTCTTCCCGGTCCTCCGGCGCGGAAGGTCTCGAAGATCGACTGGCGCCAACAGTTCGAGAGCCTCACCGGCATCGATCCGTCGCGGTGCGAGGCCTGCGGGCAGAAGGCCCTGCGCC
>JAXDLD010000387.1:0-4772 GCA_034666805.1 Acidobacteriota bacterium | reverse complement strand
CAAGAACCTGGAGCTCAGGGTCGGCCAGGAGACCCGCCTCGCGGTCACCCTGGAGGTCGGCAAGCTCGAGGAGACCATCACGGTCACCAGCGACGCGCCGATCGTCGAGACCACCTCGAAGGAGATCGGCGGCACGCTCAATACCCAGGAGTTCCTCGACCTGCCGTCGCAGAACCACAGCTTCGCCCTCTTCGCGGCCCTGCTGCCGGGGGTCGTCCCCTCGCCCGCCACCGAGTCGACCTCCGCCGATGCCATCTTCGCCAACGGCCAGGACGACAACAACAACGCGTTCTACGTCGACGGCGCCAACAACGACGACGACGTGATCGGCGCCCGCGCCGGGGCCCAGGCGCGCACCGCGATCGAGGCGATCCAGGAGTTCCAGGTCCTGACCAGCCAGTTCGACGCCGAGTTCGGGCGTTCGACCGGCGCCGTCCTGAACGCCGTCACCAAGAGCGGCGGCAACCAGTTCCTGGGCTCCGCCTTCGGTTACTTCCAGCGCTCTTCGTGGAACCAGACGGGCTTCTTCGCCCGCCGGCAGGGCTTGAAGAATCCGGACTCGAAGTTCAACTCCCTCGGCGGCACGCTCGGCGGCCCCATCGTCCAGGACAAGCTGCACTTCTTCGGCAGCTACGAGAACGACCTCGACCAGGCCGGTGCCCTCGGGGTGTTCAACACCCGGCCGGAGCTCAACTTCTCGACCACCGTCGACAACAAGATCAAGAACTACCTGGGCAAGCTCGACTACCAGGTCTCGCCCAGCAACCACGTCGTCGGGCGTTACCTCCTGGAGACCTCGCCGCAGTTCAACCAGATCATCGCCGCCGGCAACTCGAACGCCACCCTGGCGGCGGCGCGCGAGGAGGCGGACACCGACAGCACCTGGGTCGCGACTCTCGACTCGGTCTTGAGCAGCGCCGGGCTCAACGAGACCCGCCTCTCCTTTACCAAAGAGGACGTGGCGTTCGCCAATCCGGCCTTCAACGGACATGGCAAGACCTTCACGGCGCAACGCAACCAGGCCCCGGTCGAGGTCCGGCCGACCATCCTGGACGGCGGCAGCGGAGTGGCCCAGGCCCGGGTCAACCGCTCGAAGCAGCTCGACGACACCCTCTCCTACTTCTTCACCGACTTCCACGGCGAGCACCAGGTCAAGGCCGGCTTCCAGTATGCCAAGCGCGACGAGGTGTTCGGCGACTTCGGCACCGCCAACGGCCAGTTCAACTTCGACACCGACAAGAAGTTCGACCCCAAGGACCTCGCCACCTACCCGACCTTCTTCACCCTCCGGGTCAAGGGCGGGCTCAACGCGCCCATCCCGGCCGAGAAGACCCTCGGGGTCTTCCTCCAGGACGACTGGCGGATCACCAACCGGCTGACCCTCAGCCTCGGCCTGCGCTACGACAAGGAGGACATCACCAAGGACAACAACGACTACGCCCCGCGCTTAGGGTTCGCCTGGGATCCGAATGGCAAGGGCAAGACGGTCGTGCGCGGCGGCTGGGGCCGCTTCTACGACCGCTTCCAGCTCGGCTACTTCCAGAATTTCCCCCAGAACGCGATCACGATCAGCCAGGGTTTCCTCGTCCGCTTCCCCGACGCCGGCATCAACCAGAAGCTGTTCTTCGACCTCGCCCAGAAAAACGGCGTCACCACCTTGGCCGGCCTGCGCGACCTCCTCGCCCAGCAGCTCGAGAGCGGCAGCGGCACGATCCTCAATGCCGCCCCGACCGTCGACAACCCGAACCGCAGGCAGGCCTATGTCGATTCGGCGAGCCTGGGGACCGAGCACGAGCTGCTGCCGGGGCTGTCGGTCGCCCTCGACCTGATTCACAGCGTGAACAAGGACACCCTGCTCCTAGTCGACTTGAACCCGTTCTCCCAGTCCCAGGGAGGACGGCCGAACATCAGCATCGTCAACGGCAAGGTGACCCCGCTCGCGAGCATCACCACCTTCGTCAACGCCGGCCGGAGCACGCAGGACTCGGCGCAGTTCGCGCTCGTCAAGCGCTTCAACGGCCACTTCGGCGGCCGGTTGTCCTACACCTACTCGCGCTCTTCGGGAAACTACGGCAACGCCGGTGCCGCTACCGCCACGGCCTACTTCCAGACCCGCACCCGGACCGGCTACAACTTCGACACCGGCGAGATCATCGGCGACCCGCTCAACTTGAACCTCGGCGACCCGCGAAACGACGGACAGCCGGTCAACTGGCTGCGCCCGCACAACCTGGTCCTCTCGGGGACCTGGGCCGTCCCGCACTCCGGCTGGAAGACCGCCCGCGGCCTCGTGGTCTCGGGGATCTTCCGCTACCTCTCCGGGGACCAGACGACGATCCTTTCCAACACGCGCCTGGACAACGGCAACCGCGCCCCGGCGCCGAGCGGTACCTACAATGGCAACGGCGCCTCCGACCTCACCTTGAAGGGGGTCTCCTTCGACGGCCGCCTCTTCGGCGCCCAGCAGCCGAATTTCAAGCGGCTCGACCTCGCCTTGCGCTACGAGCTGCCGCTCGTCCGGGGGGTGTCGGTCGCCCTCCTGGGGGAGATCTACAACCTGACGGGCGAGGCGAACTTCGCGAGCGTCGGCAACAGCATCGCCGGCACCGCCGGTTTCCTCACCCCCACCTCGGTCTACAACCCGGGGGGCCGGTCGTACCAGTTGGGAGCGCGGCTCTCCTTCTAGCGAATGCCCGAACGGCGCTCATCTCCGCTGGATGAGCGCCAACCCCGCCCCATGGCCTGGAGGGCGAAGCCGCGCGCGAGCTCCCGGACCCGCCATGGGGAGGAAGCAAGTGGTATCCTCTTGCGCCGTGACCCGCCGCCGGCCCCTGGCCTCCCTGCCGCTCCTTCTCCTGCTCGTCCCGGTCCTGTTGCTCGCCCAGGCGGCGGCGACGACCCCGACGGTGACCCTCGACGGCCGCGAGGTCCGCGTCCCCGTGAACCTCGCCCCCGGCGGGCCGCTCTTCGGCCTCAAGGCCATGAGCGAGGCCCTGGGGGGGGAGCTCGCCCGCGGGGAGACGGGGGAGAGCTACACGCTGAAGGTCGGCGGCAAGGAGATCGTCGTCGGCCTGGGCAGCGCCGTCGTCACGGTGGGGGACACGATCGTCTCCCTCTCTCAGCCGCCGACACGGGGAGAGGGCGGTCTCGCCGTACCCCTGGACTTCCTCGCCAAGACCTATGGCGACCTCGCGGGCTACTCCTTCGACTGGCGCCCGGAGCAGCAGCGGCTGCTCATCGGCCGGCGGAGCGCCCGCGAGCTGCCGGTGGCGCTCGACGTCGTCCACCTCCAGGGGATGACGACGATCGTCCTCCAGTTCAGCGACGTGCCGCGCTATCACCTGAACCAGCAGCCGGGGCGGATCGAGGTGCAGATGCTCGCCGACCACCTGGCCGTCCCCTCGCCGCAGCGCAAGGTCGAGGACCCCCTGGTCAAGGCCGTCGACATCGCCCCGGAGCGGGTGCGCATCGACCTCGCCCCGGAGGCGGCGGTCGAGAGCTACACCCTGGAGAACCCGTTCCGGCTGGTCTTCGATGTCCACGGCGAGGCGGCGGTCACGACTCCCGCCGGCCCGGCCTTCCCCTCACCGGCGCCACCGGCGAGCGGCATCCATACGATCGTCATCGACCCCGGCCACGGCGGCACCGAGACGGGGGCGATCGGCCCCGGGGGGGTCCAGGAGAAGGGGCTCACCCTCCTCCTCGCCCAGGCCCTGGCGGGGCGCCTGCAGCAGAAGCTGCCGGTGCGGGTGGTGCTCACCCGCTCGGAGGACGCCAACCTCCCGCTCGACACCCGCGCCGCGATCGCCAACCAGAACAAGGCCGACCTCTTCATCTCGATCCACCTGAACTCCTCGCTCGGCGCCGGGGCGCACGGGGCGGAGACCTATTTCTTAAGCGCGCAGGCGACCGACAAGCGCGCCGCCAGCTCCGCCAGCGCGGAGAACGCCGAGAACGCCGGGAAGGGTGGCCCCCCGGGAGCCGACGGCGCGCCCCAGGGCACCGAGGCCTCCCAGGACGACCTGCGGCTGATCCTCTGGGACCTGGCGCAGACCCGCCACCTCTCCGAGAGCCAGCGTCTGGCGAACCTCATCCAGGAAGAATTCAACGAGGCCCTGAAGCTCAAGGACCGCGGGGTCAAGCAGGCGCCCTTCCGGGTCCTCATGGGGGCCGCCATGCCCGCCGTCTTAGTCGAGGTGGGCTTCTTGAGCAACCCGGAGGAGGAGGGCAAGCTCCAGGACGCCGACTACCGGGCCGACCTGGTCGAGGCCCTCGTGCGCGCGGTCACCCGCTACAAGGCGCTCGCCGAGGCGCCGGAGAACCCCACGCCCACCAATACCCCGGCGGCTGGCGCGGGCACGCCCACCCCTTCGGCCGGCTCTCCACCGGTCGCCAAGCCCCCCGCGGCCGCCGTCCCGAAGCCGGCGCGCCCGCCCGGCGGAGCGCGCGAACCATGAGCCGGCGGGCGGCCGGGATCGTCCTCGGCGCCGCCCTCCTGCTGCTCGCCGTGGGGCTCGCCTGGTGGTGGACCGGCGGGCGGAACCGGCGGGCGGGGGGGAGCTCCGGGGCGGCGGCCGCGGTTCCCGTCGGTCCGCAGGTGACCTTCGGCGCCGACCTCTACTTTCCGGCCGACACCGGCCTGCGCGTCGAGCGCCGCAACCTGGTCGGCTCGGACTCTCCCAAGGACCGGATCAAAAAGATCGTCCAGGCTCTCCTCGCGGGACCGAGCGGCGCCGGCCTCGCCCGCCCCCTCCCTCAGGGGGTGGAGGTCG
>JAXDLD010000386.1:0-8083 GCA_034666805.1 Acidobacteriota bacterium | reverse complement strand
GCCAGTGCCGGCCGCCTCCCAGGTAGTAGGAGACGTGCGGCAGCCCCCGGCGGCGGCGCCAGGCGGAGAAGAGCGCGGTGTCGGCGGGGAGGAGGGTGAAGGTGACGTCCGCGGTCGTCACCAGGCGGCAGAGGCCGGGATGGAGGGCGGCGCCACAGCGGAAGGAGCCGGGGTGGACGCCGAGCTGGTGGCGGCGGTCGCCCTTATCGAGAAACGCGCTCCAAAGATTGGCGGGAACGCAGGGAACGCGCAGCCAGGCGACCGGCAGGGCAGCGAGGTCCTCGGGGAGCGCGCGGCCCGGCCAGCGACCGCCGACGAGCGTCACCCGGTGCCCGCGGCGGACGAGCCCCAGGCCCAGCTGAACCGCCATCGACTCGGCACCGCCCCGCAGGAGACCCAGGGTGGAGACGAGAATGCCCACTTCGAGGAGCGGCGGAACGGTCACGCGAGGCATCTTACTTGCCCTGCGCGGCGAGCAATCGCTGGATCACGGATGTAGACTCCTCCAGTTCGACGGAGAAAAAGCCCCTGAACCCGACTGTCACGATCGAAGAACCGCTGGGAAACGTCCGGGTGGGCGGGCTCACCCGCCTGGCGAGCCTCGCCTGGCTCTACGCCAAGCTGCCCTTCTTGAAGCGCCGCATCCGCCGCCCCGTGCTCGAACGGATCGACGGCGTTCCTTTAGTCGTCCTCCCCGAGGTGCTGAACCCCGTGGTCTTTCGAAGCGGCGCCTTCCTCGCCCGCACCGTCGCCGCCTCGCCCCTCGCGGCACCGGGGCCCGGGGCGCGGGCGCTCGACATGGGGACCGGCTCCGGGGTCGGGGCGATCTTCGCCGCCCGCCGCGGGTTCCAGGTCATCGGCGTCGATTTGAACCCCGCGGCCGTGCGCTGCGCCCGCGCCAACGTCCTTTTAAATGGCCTCGACGAGCGGATCGAAATCCGCCAGGGCGATCTCTTCGCCCCCGTCGCCGACGAGCAGTTCGACCTCGTCCTCTTCAATCCCCCGTTCTTCCGCGGCGAGCCCAAGGGGAACTTCGACCTCGCCTGGCGCGCCACCGACGTCCTCGAACGCTTCGCCGCCGGCCTCCCGGCGGCCCTCGCCCCCGGCGGCCGGGCCCTCGTGCTCCTCTCGACCGACGGCGATACCGCGGGAATGACCGGGATGCTCGCCACCCTCGCCGCCCAGGGGCTCGCCGTCACCGTGGCCGCCCGCCGCCACTTCGGGAGCGAGATCATGACCGTCTACTCCACCCGCCGGCCGACTGGAGACATCGCGTGAGCCGGGTCCTCCTCGTCAATCCCAAGATGTGCTCGCCGCGGAGCGTGCGGCTGCCCCTCTCCCTCCTCTCCCTCGGGGCGGTGCTCGAAGGGCGCCACGACTACCAGATCGTCGACGGCAACCTCGACCCTGACGCCGTGGGCACCGTCCTCGCCCTGCTGGCGGAAGAGCCCGGCGCGCTCCTCGCCGTCACCGTCATGCCCGGGCCCCAGGTAGCGACCGCCATCGAGATCTCGGCCGCGGTCCGCCTCGTCCGCCCGGAGGTGCCGATCGCCTGGGGGGGTTACTTCCCCACTCTCTACCCCGATGCGGCGATCAACGCTCCGTACGTCGACTACGTGGTCCGCGGCCAGGGAGAGGACACCCTCCTCCACCTCCTGGAACGCCTGCCCGATGCCGGCCCGCCCGGGGACGTCGGCAATTCGAGTTGCGATCCGGGGGCGCTCGCGGACGTCACCGGCCTGACCTACAAGGCGGGCGGGCAGGTCGTCCACAACCCGGAGCGGCACTTCCGCTCGCCCGACCACTTCCCCCCCCTCCCCTACGAGCGGGCGGGGGAGGTCGACCGCTATCTCCGCCCGAGCTTCCTCGGCCGCCGGACCGCGGTCCACCAGGCGGCACTCGGCTGCCGCTACCATTGCACCTTCTGCGGGGTGGTCTCGATGTGGAACGGCACCACCCGCCTCTCGGGGGCGGCGCGCCTGGAACAGGTGTTGACGACGCTTCGCGACGGCTATGGTGCGGACGCCATCCAGTTCTACGACCACAACTTCTTCGACACCGAGGAGTCGAGCCTCCCCACCTTCGAGGTGCTCGCCCGGCTCCGGCTCCCCTGGTGGTCCTACGCCCGGGCCGACACCCTGGCCAAGTTCTCCCCCGCCACCTGGAAGCTCATGGAGGCGAGCCGCTACCGGATGAGCTACATCGGCGCCGAAGCGGCGAGCGACGAGGTCTTGAAACGGATGAAGAAAGGGAGCCGGGTGGAGCACACCTTCGAGGTCGCCCGGAAGACCCGCGAGCATGGGATCATCCCCGAGCTCTCCTTCGTCCTCGGCGGCCCCGAGGACCCCGAGGGGGAGGTCGAGAAGACCCTGGGCTTCATCAAAGAGATCAAGGCGGTCAACCCCGAGGCCGAGGTCATCCTCTACTTCTACAGCCCGACCCCGCAGCGCGACCCCCGGGCCCTGGCGGCCGACGCCGCGGGAGCCCGTCTCCCTATCCTCGCGAATTATGGGCCCGACGGCCCCGCCCTCCCCACCACCCCCGAGGAGTGGACCGAGCCGCGGTGGATCGCCTACGTCTGCCACCAGGACGCGCCCTGGCTCACGCCGCGGATCAAGCAGCGGGTGCGCGACTTCGGGAAGGTCCTCGCCTGCCGCTTCCCCACCGCTCAGGACTGGTCGACCCCGGCCTGGGGCAAGGGGCTGCTGCGCCGGCTCGCGGGCTGGCGCTACGCCTCCGGCCGCTACGGCAACCCCTGGGAGCTCGACCTCGCCCGCCGGGTGATCCCGCTCCGTGAGCCGCAGCGCGAAAGCCTGTGAACCGGGGTTTACTCTATGCTAGAGTAAGCCAGGTTGTCATAAAAGAACCAAAAAACAAGGAGGTGTGAGATGAGAAAGATCTGCCTTACGCTGCTCACGCTGTCAGCGCTCGTCCTGTTGGCGGGCCCGGCCTCGGCCGCCGAGCAGATGTCCGCCCGGCTGCGCGGCTTCGACGAGGTGCCGGCGATCTCGTCCCCCGGCAACGGTTTCTTCAGCTCCACGATCGACGAGGTCGCGGGCACGATCACCTGGACGATGACCTACGGGGTCATGAACGGCAAGGTGACCCAGTCGCACATCCACTTCGCCCAGAAGGGCGTCAACGGCGGCATCTGGGTGTTCCTCTGCTCGAACCTGGGCAACGGCCCGGCCGGCACCCAGGCCTGCCCGACGGCCCCGGCGACGATCCACGGGACGATCCACGCCAGCGACATCATCGGTGGCGCCAGCGCTCAGGGCATCCAGCCGGGCGACTTCGGACCGATCCTCCGCGCCATCAAGACCGGCACCGTCTACGTCAACATCCACACCGACAAGTACCCGGGCGGCGAGATCCGCGGTCAGGGCGTCTTCGCACCGTAGGAACCTGCGGGCTCGGGGCGGCCGCCCGCCGGCCGCCCCCCCGGCTTCTCCGCCTTTCCCGCCAGCAGGATCGCGAAGCGGGAAGGCTCTCGCCGCCGCTTGAAGCGCGCCACCCAGGGCCGCGCGGCCCAGCGCCAGCCGTACCAGGGGGTGACCGCGCGAAAACGGACCCCCAGCCGCCGGCCGAGCTCAGCGATGCCCGCCCAGGTGAGGTACTCGCGGCTGGGCAGGGCATCCGAACGGGTGCCGAAACGGCGGGCGAAGTCGGCATGGCGCTCGGCGACCATCCGCTCCCCGCTCTCTTCCTTTTTATAGATCGGCGATTCGAGGACGGCGACGGTGCCGCCAGGGGCGAGGACCCGCAGGGCCTCGCCCAGGGTGACCGCGTAGTCGGTGCTGTAGTGCAGGCTGGCGTTGAAGATCACCAGGTCGGCGGCGCCGTCGGTTAAGGGGAGGCGGTCGAACTCGGCCTGGATTCGGGGCCAGAGAGGAAGATAGTGCCGGGCGGCGCCCAGGCCATCCCGGTCGTCGGTCGTCAGGTCGACCGCCAGGGGATGATGGCCGAGAAGTGCCAGGCGATTCGACAGCCAGCCGACTCCGGCCCCCAGGTCGACGATCCGCAGGCCCGAGCCCAGCCGCGGCAGGACCCGGCGGGTGAAGGCGGCGAAGGTGCGGCGGCGGAGGGCCCACTGCCAGGCGATGGGATGATCGGGCGGGCAGCCGGGGAGATTGAGGTAGTACCCGGGGTCTTCCGAGCCCCGCTGCTCGGCCAAGCGGATGCGGGTGTAGTCGGCGAGGAAAGGGGCGAAGAGGGCCGAACGGGAAGGCGGCAGGAAGCGCCAGATCCCGGCGGCGCACGGGTAGACGGCCCCACAGCCTGGGCAGCGGGCCTCGTCGCCGAGGGATGAGGACAGCCCGAGAAGCGTCCGGCAGGCCGGACAGGCGAGGGGCCAGTCGTACGGTTCGTTCACCGTCTCTCCAACTCGAGGAGGAAGTGGTCGGCCAGCCAGGGCAGGGGCGGCAGGGTCTCCCAGCGCCGCTCCCAGCGGTCGAGCCGGGCGAGGAGACGCGGGTGCCGGATCGCCCAGCCCTCGGTGTACGAGGGGGGGAGGAAGGCGCCGACCGCCGCGGCCCGGCGCGCCTCAAAGCCGGGGGAGAAGGCCCGCTTCACGGCCCGGATCGAAGGATAGAGGATCGGGATCCCTCGCCAGACCGCCCCGCCGGTTTTGAGCCGGCGGAAGGCCTTGCCCGGCTGCCCATGCAGGCCGAACCAGACCCATTCCCAGGGAACGAGCGGCCCCATGACGCAGAGGAGGAGACGCGCCCCGGGCGCGAGGAGGGAGGACAGGTCCCGCGCTGGGCCGCCGAGGTCCCGAGTGCAGTTGAAGCCGCCGAAGTTCGAGAAGGCGCCGTCGAAGGGAGGCTCCTGGAGCTCTGCGAGATCCTCCAGGGCGAGCCGCCGCACAGAGACCGCCCCGGCGAGCCCCGCTCCCGCGACCTTCCGCCGCGCCGCAGCGACCATCCCCTCCGCGGCGTCGGTCGCCAGCACCCGCACCCCGCGGCCCCCAAGGTGGATCGCGTCCTCCCCCGTCCCGCAGCCCAGCTCCAGCACCCGATCGCCGGGGCCGAACACCGCGTCCAATCGCCGCCAGACCGCCCGGCGCTGGAGGGTACCGATCGCACTGTGGGTGAAGGTATCGTCGTAGGCGGGGGCGAGGGTGTCGAAAGGGGAGGGGGAAGACATGGTTTCTGGATCGGGCACGGGAACGGTATTGCCGGTGCGAGCGGCCCTCACCCCCCTACCCCCCTCTCCCGGCCCGCCCTCCCTTTCCCCCGGGAGAGGGGGAAAAAGAAGAAGCCCGATGGTAGCTGGCGGCCTCGCTTACTACGGACTTCGCCACCTACATGCCGTGCTCCCCTCTCCCGGCGGTCGGGGTGGGCGGGCCGGGAGAGGGGCCGGGGGTGAGGGCTCTACGCCTCGACCTCTCCAGCCAGCCCCGCCATCGCCGCCCGCGCCGCCAGCGCTGCCGCCCTCTCCCGGGCAGCCCCCTCCGGATCGGTCCCCTCCAGGCGGAAGGCGGCAACTTCGCCGCGGAGCCAGCGGTCGGCCTCCCGGTAGTAGGCACGGGACGGGCGGCCGCGGACGGCGTAGTCGCGGTCCGAGCCCTCCTCCCAGGCGCGGGTGGCGACCACCCGGTCCGCCACCGCCTGGTAGTAGCCGGTGTTCTTGATCGGGTAGGCGACCGTGGTGAAGAAGACGTCCGGGTTGGCGAGCTTGACGTGCTCGACCGTGGCCTCGATGTCTTCGATCGTCTCCCCCTCGTAGCCCCACATGAGGAACATCCCCACCTGGATGCCATGCCGCTGCGCCGCGTGGGTCGCCCAGCGCACCTGCTCGACCGTGGCCCCGCGCTCCATGGCATCGAGGACCCGCTGGCTGCCGCTCTCCGAGCCGATCCAGATCCGGTAGCAGCCCATGTCGGCCAAGGTCGCCAAGACCTCCTCCTTCATCATCCGGTCCGAGCGCGAGATGGTCTCGAAGGGGAGCTTCAGGCCCCGGCGCTTCAATTCCGCCGCGTACTCGAAGAGCCAGCCGTGGTGGATGGTGAAGACGTCGTCGGCATACCAGACCTGGTCGGGGTGGTAGGCCTCGACGATGTGGGCGAGCTCGTCGGCCGCGCCCTTGGGGCTCCGCCGGCGGTGGGTGAAGCCGAAGACCGCGTGCGAGCACCAGCGGCAGCGGTAGGGGCAGCCGCGGGCGGTGATCAGGTTGACACTCCCAGAGCCGTGGTGCCGCCGCCAGACGTCGACATAGCGGGCGGTGTCGATCGCCGCCCGGTCGGGCCAGGGGAGGGAGTCGAGGTCGGCGATCTGCTCGCGCTCGGGGTTGGTGACGACCTCTCCGGCCTCGTCGCGGAAGACCGTGCCGGCGATCCCGTGCAGGCGATGGGGGCCGCTTTTCGCGAGGGCCGGCAGGAGCTCGGCTAGGGTCGCCTCTCCCTCCCCCAGGACGACGACGTCGGCCCCCCGCGCCAGGTACTCGGCGGGGTAGTTGGCCGACTCCGGCCCGCCGAGGATCACGGTCCAGCCGTTCGCCTTGGCGGCGGCCATGGCGGCGAGGACGGCCGGCCGGGTGATGAGGTTGGTGTAGATCCCCACGACCCCGCCAGGTGTCGAAGCAAAGCGGGCGGCGAGCTCCGCCGGGGCGGCGAAGGTCGAGTCCCAGACCTCGACGCCGAAACCCGCGCGCTTCAAATAGGCCGAGATGTAGAGCAGCCCCAGGGGCGGGTAGGGCTTCATGATCTCGACCTCCTTGGCGTCCTCGTAGAGGAAGTAGCCGTGGGTCAGGAGGAGATCGGGCATCCGTCAGTTCCAGGCGCGGGAGAGGTCGGGGGCGGCGAGCGGCGCGTAGTCCTTCTCGATCTCGGTGGGGTGGAGGTTCCGGTAGCTCGCCTCGGTTCGGCGGAGCTCCAGGAGCCGCGCCTCGACCTGGTCGAGCTCGGCCCGGACCGCCGGGTCGCCAGCGACGCCATGGCCTTGGGCGACGAGGGCGAGGCGGAGGTCCAGGTCCCGGTGGAGGAGCTTGTGCAGCTCGCGGTAGAAGCCGGTCTGGTAGGTGCCCTGGAACATCATGGCGAGGTCGCCGCTGTCCTCCCAACGGTCCTTCGCCCCCAGCCGGGCCTCGACCATGGCGTGGAACTTGGTGCCGGGGAGGGGGTAGGAGACGGAGACCCCGATGTCGTCGGGGAGGGTCTCGCGCAGGAGCCGCAGGGTCTCCTCGATGTCCGCGAAGGTCTCCCCCGGGTAGCCGAGCTGGAGGAAGTAGCAGGCCCGTATCCCCGCCTCGCGCAGGCGCTCCCGGGCGACGGGGATCTGCTCCCGGCGGGTCCCCTTGTCCATGGCGTCGAGGATCTTCTGGCTGCCGCTCTCGATCCCCAGCCAGACCTCGACGCAGCCGGCCTTGGCGAGCCCGGCCACGGCCTTCTCGGTCATCAGGTCGACCCGGGACTGGATCATGAAGGGGATGCTGGCGTCCCGCGCCTCGACCTCCAGGGCGAGCTCGGCGACCCACTTGGGCTGCAGGCCGAAGATGTCGTCGGCAAACCAGATGTGGTCGGGGGCGAGGGTGCGCTTGACGAGCGCCATCTCCTCGGCGACGTTGGCGGCCGAGCGCATGGCGTAGCGCTGGCCCCAGATCGGCTTCGCGCACCAGTTGCAGTGGAAGGGGCAGCCGCGGGTCGTCACCAGGTTCAAGCTGTAGTAGCCGTGGGCCCCTCGCCAGGCGGAGCGGTAGCGCTCGACGTCCAGGAGATCCCAGGCCGGGAAGGGGAAGGCGTCGGGCTGGCGGTCGGGCGCCCGCGGCGCCGTCCGCCGGAATCCCTCCGGAGCCGCGGGGTCGGGGAGGGCGAGGCCGGCGATGTCCTCGACCTTCTGGCCGGTCCGGCCGGAGAGGGCGTCGAGCAGCTCGATCAGACTGTGGTCGGCCTCGCCTAAGAGGGCGTACTCGACCCCCTGACCCAGGTAGACCTCGGGGTGGTCGGTCACCTCCGCCCCGGCGGCGACGACCGTCGCCCCCGCCTCCCGCGCCCGCCGGGCCATCCGGCAGGCCGCCTGGCGGGCGTGGCCGAGGCACATCTTGTTCAGGAAGTTGAACTGGTCCTCGTAGAACGCCACGAAGCGCG
>JAXDLD010000385.1:0-2676 GCA_034666805.1 Acidobacteriota bacterium | reverse complement strand
CCCCATCGACCAGCCGTCCGCCACGATGTGGTGGAGGTTGACGAGCAGCAGGTGCTCCTCGGCCGCCAGCCGGACGAGGGAGACCCGCAGCAGCGGGCCGCGGGCGAGGTCGAACGGCCGCCGGGTCTCCGCCGCCGCCAGGCGCGGCCCCTCCTCTGCCCGCGCGCCCGCCGGCAGGCCGGCGAGGTCCACCAGCGGAAGTGCCGTTGCGAGCGCTGGACCGATCACCTGCACCGGCCGGCCCGCGGCGCCCTCCTCGGGGGCGAAGGTGGTGCGGAGCGCCTCATGCCGGCGGACGATCTCGGCGAAGCTGGCGGCGAGCGCCGATGGGGCAAGCCGGCCGCGGAGGAGCAGGGGGGCGGGGAGGTTGTAGGCCGGGGAGCCCGGCTCGAGCTGGTCTAAGAACCAGAGCCGCTCCTGGGCGAAAGAGAGGGGCGGCGCCCCCTCCCCGCGCTTCGCGAAGAGCGGCGGCGCGCCGACGTCCCGGCCGGCGAGGACGGTGGCGATCTCGGCGGCGAGGCCTTCGACGGTCGGCCGCTCGAAGAGGGTGCGGAGCGGCAGCTCGACGCCGAAGGCCCGGCGGATCCGGGAGATCACCTGGGTCGCCAGGAGCGAGTGCCCGCCCAAGTCGAAGAAGTTGTCCCGGAGGCCCACCCGGTCGCGGCGGAGCATCATCGCCCAGATCCCGGAGAGCAGCGCCTCGATCTCGGTCCGCGGGGCGCCCCCGGCACCTTCCTGCGTCCCCCCGGGCTCCCCCGCCGGCTCGATCCGCGCCAGGGCTTTGCGATCTATTTTGCCGTTGGGATTGAGCGGTAGGGCGTCGAGGACGTGGAGGTCCGCCGCCACCAGGTACTGCGGCAGGCGCGCGCGGAGGAAGCCGCGGAGGTCCGCCGCCAGGGTGCCCGGCCGGCCGGCGACGTAGGCCGCCAGGCGCTTCTCCCCACCCTCCTGGCGGACGAGGACCGCCGCCCCGGTGACCGCGGGGTGGGCGGAGAGGGCCGCCTCGATCTCCCCGGGCTCGATGCGGAAGCCGCGGATCTTGACCTGCCCGTCGACCCGGCCGAGGAAATCGAGCGCTCCCGCCGGGAGCCGGCGCGCCAGGTCCCCCGTCCGGTAGAGGCGCTCGCCGTGGCCGAACGGGCTCGGCACGAAGCGCTCCGCGGTCCGCTCCGGGCGGCCGAGATAACCGCGGGCCAGGCCGTCCCCCCCCACGTACAGCTCCCCGGGCACGCCGATCGGCGCCGGGCGGCCGGAGCGGTCCAGCACGTGGGCCGTGCTGTTGGCGATGGCGCCGCCGATCGGCACCGCCGCCGAATCCGGGAGCACCGCCGCGACCCGGTGCCAGGTGCTGAAGCTGGTGTTCTCGGTCGGCCCGTAGACGTGTACCAGGCGGGCCGGCGGACCCGCTTCCAGCACCCGCCGGACCGCCAGGGGATCGGCGACCTCGCCGCCGAAGAGGAGCGAAGTCAGGGGGCGGAACGCCGCCGGGGCCTCCCGCGCCATCTGGTGGAAGAGCGCGGTGGTGAGGAAGAGGGTGCTCACCTGCCGGGCCGCCAGGATACCGGCCAACCGCTCCGGGGCGAGGGCCGCCTCCCGCTCGACGATCACCAGGGCCGCGCCGCTTGAGAGCGCCCCCCAGATCTCGAAAGTGGCGGCGTCGAAGGCCGTATTGGCGAGCTGCGCCACCCGATCGCCGGGACCGAGCTGGACGTAATCGGTCCCCCGCGCCAGCCGGACGACGGCCTGGTGCGGTACCGCCACCCCCTTCGGAATCCCGGTCGAGCCCGAGGTGTGCATCACATAGGCCAGGCTCGCCGCCGCCGGCGAGCTGGCCGGGGCCGGAGTGGCGTCCCCCTCCTCGGGGTCGTCGATCGCGAGGAGCTTCGCCCCCGTGCCCGCAGGCAGCAGGCCGCGGAGCCCCGGCGCGGCCACCACCACGGGGGCGGCCGTGTCGGCGAGCAGGAGGGCCAGGCGCTCCGGCGGGTAGGAGGGATCGAGCGGCACGTAGGCCCCACCGGCGAGGAGGACCGCGAGCATCGCGAGGACCCGCTCAGGCGGGCTTTCGAGGAGCACCCCCACCAGCACCTCGGGGCCGACGCCGTGGCGAGCCAGGCGGCGGGCCAGGCGCCCGGCCCGCCGGCCGAGCTCGCGGTAGGAGAGCGCCGCCGGGCCGGCGTCCAGGGCCACGGCGTCCGGCCGCTCTCCCGCCTGCGCCGCGAAGAGGCCGTGGACGGTGCTCTCCCGGGGGTACTCCGCTTCCCGGTCGTTCCACTCCTGGACGAGCTGCTGGCGCTCGGGGGCGGACAGCAGGGGGAGGTCCGCGAGCCTCCGCTCCGGCCAAGCCGTCGCGCCGCCCAGCAGGATTTCGAGGTGCGCCGAGAGCCGGGCGATCGTCGGCGCCTCGAAGAGGTCCCGGCTGTACTCCCAGACCCCGGCGAGCCCCGCCGCGGTCTCGGTCAGGGAGAGGAAGAGGTCGAACTTCGCCGTCCCCTCCTCCCCCGGGCAGCGCGCCAGGGTGAGGCCCGGCAGCTCCAGCCGCTCGGCGGGCGTGTTCTGGAGCGCGAGCATGACCTGGAAGAGGGGGGTCCGGCCGGCGTCGCGCTCGGGGGCGAGGGCCTCGACCACCTTCTCGAAGGGCAGCTCCTGGTGGGCGTAGGCCGCGAGCGCGCTCTGGCG
>JAXDLD010000384.1:0-9247 GCA_034666805.1 Acidobacteriota bacterium | reverse complement strand
TCTTCATCTGCCCCTGGGCGTTCCCGTAATCCGAGCGGAAATGAGCGGAACCGACTGAGCTAGTCACCGGCGTTGGTGACAGGCCCGACGTGGTGATGTGGTAGGCGTAAAACCGTGTAGCTTCCGGAGCGGTCGCTGAGGTGGACGAAAAGCCATGGCTGACGACCCAATAGCCCAAAGCGGGACCGGCATCCCGGACCGCTGTGAGCTTCTCGGAGACTCGGGGTTGCAGCGGGGTGTTTTTGAGGTTGGGAACCAAGCCGCCGAGGCCGCCGTTCAAGTTCATGTCCACCACCGAATAGAAGAGCCCATGCGGGTCACCTTTCTGACCCTGCTCGGCACTGCCGACGGTAAAAATGAAGTATCGCGTGCAGTCCCCAGGCCAGGGAACGATCAGGGCAGACTGCGTGGCCGAAGAATCACCCTGAAGCCCTGACCCGTTCTGCATCACCTGATTTCTGCGGTCCCACACTTTATTACCATCGGTGTAGAACCGCACCGCTCCGGTTAAGTCGGAGATCACGGAGCACCCTTCGCTCGTATCCATCTTGTTCGGGTTGCCTGCTATCGCAGTCGGCGGCGGATTGCCAATTTTGAAATCGAGGCCGGCGTTCTTCCCGAAGTACCAGACGCTCCCCTCTTGCTGTGCGGAGAGCGGCGTTGCGGTGACCACAAGAGCGATAAGGATGAGGATGCGGGCGTTCATGTGGGTGCTCCTTGCAGACTGCATGGGGCCTCACGACATCGCCTATCGATGCCTTTAAGGGATGTAACTATGGTGCACCGATGGTACTTGGATGTCAACCGCAATTAAAAATTGGCCTATGTCTTAATACACACTTGTGGAGAAGGGGTGGAGACTGCGATATCGATTCGCTCCATAATCCCCGGCATGGCCACCGAGACCAAGCCTCCCCAGGCTCGCCCCGCGCCGCCGCGGTGGTTCAGTGTCGCCGGCATGACGTGGCGCTCTCCTACCTGGAACTGTCGGGAACAGATTGGTACGGGAGTTTACACCAAGCAAGAGATAGATGAAAAGGCATAAGGCGAAAGACGCCGTTCCGTCGCGAGACTGGGCCTCGGGGTAGGGGCGGCCCACCCAACCGTTGACAGACAGGATCGGCGGGCCGATAATCGGGTTTGCGGCGCAGACCGTCGTCGTAACCTGGAGAGCTCAATGCAGGACTTGGATCGCATCCGATTCGTCACCCGCCACTTCCACGAGCTTCGCGGCTTGTCGCAGCAGGTGCCCAGCGGCATGTTCATCCTGGGCGAGGGTGCCATCTATTTTGTTCACTCCCCGGCGCTCAGCTGGCTGCTTCTTTTCTTCCAGATCGCGGTGCCGATAGGGGTGCTCCTCCTTTCGTCGTCGTATTACCAGCGGACCTTCGGCCAGGTCGAGCGGCTGCCGAGGGACCTCCCGTTGCAGCCCGTTCCGCTCTCGATTTACAGCTCGGCTGGCACCACGCTGCGGCTCGCCCGGCAGCCGGTCAGCCCCGGGTGGTTGCGGGGGAGCCTCCTGGCCGCCCTGGCTTGGGCCCTTTTCTCGACCCTGCGAGCGATCAACCCCACGGTCACGGTCCAATGGGGGAACGTCACGGAACCCCGATGGATGCCGTTCCTGCTGCAGGCGATGTACTTCCTTTTCGGCATGGTTTTTCTCGGCACCTGGCTGCGCAGGGAGCGTCGTCTCTCGCAGGCGTATTACCTGGTGTTCGCCATCCTGATGCTGGGCCTTGCGGCCCTCGGCTCCATCGAGGGGCTGGTCGTCAGGAGCTTGTTCGACCGGGAGATGGGCAGGGCCGCCACGATGATCCTCGTGCCAGCGTTGCACGACCGCCATGTGAACTACATCTTCTACGGCGCCGCGATGGTCCTGGCCGGCCTCCTCGATCACCTGCAGCTCCTCCGGGTGGCGAAAGGGTGATGAGCACTCCCTTCGAGCAGCTCGCGCACCTCGACCGCCGGGTGCACGACCCGGCCCGGCTCGCCATTCTGACCGCGCTCTCGGCCTGCGAGAGGGCCGACTTCCTGTTCCTGCAGCGGATCACCGGCTTGACCAAGGGCAATCTCTCCTCCCATCTCGCGAAGCTCCAGGAGGCGGCGTTGGTCGAGATCGAAAAGCGCTTCCTGGAGAAGAAGACCCAGACTCTCGTGCGCCTCTCCGGCACCGGCCGAGAGGCGGTCGAGGGCTATTGGCGAGAGATGGAAGAGCTCCGCGCGAGCGCTGTCCGCTGGCGGCCCGCGAACGCCGTGTTGGTGCCGTCCACCTAGCCCGGATTTCTCACCTTGGGGTGGCAGGTCCCTTTCGGTTACAATCCGGCCGCCTCGCCCATCCTTTGGGACGCCGCAAGAGAGAGAAAGGACCCGTCATGCCCAAAGTCGCGCTCGCCGATACCCTCCTGGAGTGGGAGGGGCTGCTCGCCGCGGCCGCGGAGAAGGGGGCGGGTGTAGCGGGGCTGGAGGATCGTCTGGCCCAGCTGCGGGCGGCGCTCGAGCAGGCCCGGGAGCTCGATGCCCGCCGCCAGCGCCTCGAGGCGGAGCGCCAGCAGGCGACGCAGGAGCTTGCCGCCATCCGCCGGGAGGGCCAGGATCTGACGACCGGCATCCGCGGGATGCTCCTCGCGACCTTCGGACCCCGTTGGCAGGGGCTGGTCCAGTTCGGCATCCGCCCGTTCCCCAGTCGCCGCCGTTCGGCGGCTTCCCGCAAAGCCTCCGCACCCCCAAGCGACTCGACGGAACCCTCCACGCCGCTCGACCGGTAAAGCCGCCGAGCGTTCGCGTCCGAGGGGCAGCGACCGCCCCAACGCCATCCGTCATCGCTGTCACAGGGGCAGTGACTGCCCCTACGCCATCTGTCATCGCCGTCGCGGGGGCAGTGACTGCCCCAACGTCGTCCGTCATCGCTGTCGTTGGGGCAGCGACTGCCCCTACGCCATCTGTCGTCGCTGTCACAGGGGCAGTGACTGCCCCTACGCCATCCGTCATCGCCGTCGTTGGGGCAGCGACTGCCCCAACGCCATCCGTCATCGCCGTCACAGGGGCAGTGACTGCCCCTGTGCCGTCCGTCATCGCCGTCGGTGGGGCAGCGGCAGCCCCCGCGCGCGCGTTGGGCGATGCCTTACACTTTCCCGCCGCGACCGGGTCTCCATGACCAGAATGCCGACTCTCCGCCTCACCAAGTCGGTATCCTGAACCCGGAGGATGTCCAACGTCGCCTGGCGACGGCGAAGGCCGGCGAGGATCCGGTTGTCGAAGTTCTCGTCGGCGAGGAGGCGCAAGGCTCAAGCGCTGCGGCGGGCGAGAAGCCGCTCACGGAGGCTTCGGCGGTCGGGCTGCTGGGCCTCGATTTTCCGGCGGAGCTCCTGCGCTCGGGTCTCCTGGTCGCGGATGTACTCATCCACCTCGACACGGTGGCGCAGGTAGTAGGTGACCGTCGCGTAGATGTCGGCCAACTCGAGAGTGGGATAGCGGTACGCGACCTCTTCCGCGGTGGCTCCTTCGTTGAAGGCGTGAACCACCGTCTCCAGAGGCACGCGGGTCTCCCCGATCCGGATCGTTCCGTCGCGGCCGGCGTGGAGAGGGGAGGGATCGATTCTTAGAGGCAGCGTCATGTCAGTTCCGCCCGTTTCGGCTCCTCATCGGCCTGAGTATACCAAGCAGGGAGCGGCAGGTAACCGGCTGCAGGCAGGAACCCGTGTTGCCGGTCTATACCTCGGGTAGAGAGGTGAGCCCCCCTCCCCACCTGCTGATATCCTCTCCCCGTGAGCGAGCCCGCCACCCCGCAGCCGCACGAGGAAGAGGTCCTCGGCAAGGCCTACGACTCCCGGCTGATGCGCCGGCTGCTGTCCTACATCCGCCCCTATGGCGGGATGACCGCCTTCTCCCTCGCTCTCATCCTCCTCTCCTCCCTGCTCCAGCTCGTCGGCCCCCTGGTCACGGCGGTGGCCGTCGACCTCTTCATCCGCCCTTCGGGGGGAGCAGCAGGGGCGGCGACCTCCTCGGCGGCGAGCGTCTGGGTCGGGGGGCTCCTGCGGGCACATGGAGTCGAGCCCTCCCGGCTGGGAGCCCAGGGGATCACCGCGACGGCGGGGATCTACCTGGCGGCGGTGATCCTCACCTTCTTCGTCCTCTACGCCCAGGGGTATGTGATGCAGCTCATCGGGCAGCGCATCATGAACGACCTCCGGAAGGAGATCTTCGCCCAGATCCAGCGCCTGCAGATGGTCTTCTTCGACCGCAACCCCATCGGCCGGCTGGTCACCCGGGTGACGACCGACGTCGATGCCTTGAACGAGCTCTTCACCTCGGGGATCGTCGACATCTTCGGCGACCTCCTGCTCCTGGCCGGGATCATCGTCACCCTCTTCTGGCTCAACTGGCGCCTGGCCTTGATCTCCTTCGCCATCGTGCCCCTCCTCCTCCTCCTCACCTTCTGGTTCAAGGTCAAGGTGCGCGACAGCTTCCGCGACGTGCGGGTGAGGATCGCCCGCATCAACTCCTTCCTCCAGGAGCACATCACGGGGATGCCGGTGCTCCAGCTCTTCGGCCGCGAGGCCCCGGCCTACGCCGAGTTCATGGAGATCAACGAGGCCCACCGGGCGGCCAACGTGCGCTCGATCTTCTACTACGCCGTCTTCTACCCCGGGGTCGAGCTGATCACGGCCCTCGGCACCGGCCTCCTCCTCTGGTACGGCGGCGGCCAGGTGGTGCGCGGGATCGTCTCCCTGGGCGCGCTCATCGCCTTCCTCCAGTTCGCCCAGCGCTTCTACCAGCCGCTCTCCGATCTCTCGGACAAGTACAACATCCTGCAGGCGGCCATGGCGAGCTCGGAGCGCATTTTCAGGCTCCTCGACACCCCGGTGACGATCGCCCCCCCGGCCGCTCCCTACCGGCCGGAGCAGGTCCAGGGCGGTATCGACTTCGACCGCGTCGTCTTCAGCTACAAGGAGGGGGAGCCGGTTCTCAAGGGGATCTCGTTCGCGGTGCGGCCCGGCGAGACCCTGGCCGTCGTCGGCCACACCGGCGCCGGCAAGAGCACCCTCGCGAGCCTCCTCCTGCGCTTCTACGACGTCGACGCCGGAGCGGTCCGGGTGGACGGAGTGAACGTCCGCGAGTGGGACCTGACGATCTTGCGGCGGAGCATCGCGCTCGTCCTCCAGGACGTCTTCCTCTTCTCCGGCACCGTGGCCGAGAACATCCGCCTGGGGGAGGAGGGGATCGACGACGAGCGCCTGCGCTGGGCGGCGGCGGAGGTCCACGCCCTCCCCTTCATCGAGCGCCTGCCCGAGGGGCTCGCGAGCCCGGTGCGCGAGCGCGGGGCCGGCTTGTCCGTCGGGCAAAAGCAGCTCATCGCCTTCGCCCGCGCCTTGGCCTTCGACCCCCGCATCTTGATCCTCGACGAGGCGACCTCCTCGATCGACACCGAGACCGAGCAGCTCATCCAGAAGGCCCTCGACCGGCTGCTCGTGGGGCGGACGAGCATCGTCATCGCCCACCGGCTGTCGACGGTGCAGAAGGCCGACCGCATCTTAGTCCTCCACAAGGGCGAGGTGCGCGAGCTGGGCACCCACCAGGAGCTCCTCGCTCTGCGCGGCATCTACTACAAGCTCTACCTGCTCCAGTACAAGGAGCAGGAGCTGGCGGGCGAGATCCTCGCGGCGCCCGCGGAGCGCTGAAGCCCAATAAAAAGGCCGCGAGGGGCCGGCAAGGAGCCGGCGCTCCTAGTACAATGCGGCGATGCAAAGCAGGCACGCTCTACACAGCCTCGTCGACGAGCTTCCAGAGGACGAGATCGTTCCGGCTCAGCGCTTCCTCGAATACTTGCAGTATCGGAGCAAAGACCCGCTTCGCGTGCTCCTGGATGGGGCACCCCTGGATGACGAGGAGATAACCGAGGAGGATCGGGCTGCCATCCGGGAGGGCCTCTCCGAGAAGAGGAGCGGGGAGGTCGTCTCCCATGAAGAGGTCGAGCGTCTCCTCAGGTCTACGTGAACCGGCGTATCGAGTGGGCCAAGCGAGCCCTCAAAGAGGTCACACGCCTGGATGGCACGACTCGACAGAGAGTGCTTGCCGGCGTAAAGAAGCTTGGCGAAGAAAACCAGGGAGATGTCCGCCGTCTCCAGGGCATGAGTGAAGGCGAGTTCTATCGGCTCCGGGTCGGCGACTGGCGCGTGATCTTCTCCTACCAAGATGATCTGACGATCCTGGTGCACCGAGTTCGGCCCCGGGGCGATGCGTACAAGGAGTAAAGCCATCCTCTTCATCCTCGCCCTGCTCCTCCTCGCCGGCGTCTCCGGCATGGCTGCCCCGGGCCTCGCGAGCCCCGCTTCGGCCGCGGTCGAGAGCGACGCGCAGCTCGCGGCCGACCTCTCGCGCCTCCTCGTCCCCGATCCCGCCATCCTGTTGCCCGTTCTCGAACGGGCGGCGGCGACCCGGGACCGGCGGTTCGTGGCGCCGCTCGTCGAGCTGACCCGATTCCACCCCCGGGTCGATCTCGACGGCACTCTCCTATCAATTACCGGGGCGCACCCGGGGAACCGGTGGAACGACTGGTACGTCTGGCTCGGGGATCACCCCGAGATTCCCCTCCCTCCCGGCTTCGCCACCTGGAAGGGGGAGCTCTACGGCCGGCGGATGGACCCCGAGCTCCACCGCTTCCTCGACAGCGGGCGACCGAGCCGGATCCGGGTCGAGATGATCCAATGGGGGGGCGTCCACGTGGACGGCATCCCCGCCCTCCAGAACCCCCGCTTCGTTTCGGCGGCCGAGGCGACCTACCTGACCCCCGACGAACCGGTCTTCGGGGTCGAGATCGGGGGCGACGCCCGCGCCTATCCGCTCCGCATCCTCGACTGGCACGAGATGGCGAACGACGTCGTGGGCGGGGTGCCGGTCGCCCTCACCTACTGCACTCTCTGCGGCGCCGGGGTCCTCTACGACGCCCGGGCGGAGGGGAAGACCTTCACCTTCGGCTCGTCCGGCTTCCTCTACGAGAGCAACAAGCTGATGTTCGACCGCCAGACCGACACCCTGTGGAACCAGCTCACGGGCGAGCCGGTGAACGGTCCCCTGGCCGAGAGCGGCCTCACCCTGAAGCGCCTGCCCCTGGTCGTCACCTCCTGGGCGCGCTGGCGGGCGGCGCATCCGGAGACCCGCGCTTTAGACATCCACACCGGCTACGACCGCGACTACACCCCGGGCAAGGCCTATGGCAAGTACTTCGCGAGCCCGAACCTCATGTTCCCAGTCTGGAAGCGCAGCAAGGCCCTGCCGGACAAGACCTGGATCTTCGCCCTCCTCGTGGGCTCCTCCCCGAAGGCCTACCCCCTGGACGTCCTCGCCCGCGAGAAGGTGGTGGACGACACCCTGGGCGGCACCCCCGTGGTGCTCCTCGCCGATTCCGGCACCCATGAGGTCCGGGCCTACGAGCGCGGCACTCTCCGCTTCAAGCCGGGGAAGGACACCCTGACCCCCGTGGACCCGGAAGGCCGCCCCTGGCAGGCGACCGAGGAGGCCCTCCTCGGGCCGGGCGGCGAGAAGCTGCCGCGCCTGCCCGGGCATCTCGCCTACTGGTTCGGGTGGTTCTCGTTCTATCCGCGGACGGAGATCTACGGACGCTAGGCGCCCCTCCTCAATCGGACCGGTGGCAGGGCGAGCTCGGAGCGTAGACGTTCGACCTCCGCCGTGAGCCGGCCGAGATCTCCGCGCACCGAGCCCTCGGCGAGTTGGGCGACGATGTGCTGGTTCAGGCTCACGTCCTGGCGCCGCGCCTCCCGCGCCAGGCGCTGGTGGAGGCCGCGGGGGAGACGCAGGAGCAGGCGACCGCTGTAACCCTCTTCGGCCGGAGGAACGGGGATCTCGTCCCCGTGCGCGTAGGCGGTCTCGATCCAGAGCCGGCGGGCCTCCTCGATGCGCTCGTACGCTTCGCCCAGACTCTCCCCCTGGGTGAGGCAGCCCGGAAGGTCCTCCACCTCGGCCACGAATCCGCCATCGGTCTCCGGATGGAAGGTCACCGGGTAGCGGAGGGCGAGGTACTCGGCGAGCGGTCGGCGCTCGGCTTCATCTCTCTTCATGCCAACTCTCCAGGTCGAGCAGGGCGGCGATCCGCCGGATGTAGGTCCGCCGGACCCGCCGGCCCGCCAGTTTGGGCACGACGAAGATCCGGCCCCGAGTGTCGCGGAAGACGTGATGGCTGCCGCTCACGCGGACTTCGAAAAAGCCGAACGCCTCGAGGAGGAGGCAGACGGACTCGAAGTCGAGGTCCGGCGGGTCCTTGAGAAACCGTTCAACGAGCTTGGCGAGCCGCGACACCGCGACCTCCGCTAGATACCACGAGCAGTATCATTTCGCAATCCTCCCCGGGACCGGCGTTCAGGGTGCGGTCCCTCTTTCCCAGAGGGGACGGAAAGGGAGGCGGCGATCGCTCAACTCGACTTGTGGACCAGGACGGCCCGAAGCGGGGTAGAGTCTCGCGCCATGAGCGCGGGGCCGACCGTCTACTTGATCGATGCGAGCCCGTACATCTTCCGGGCCTACTTCTCCCTGCCGGACAGCCTGCGCGATCCGGCGGGGCGCCCGGTGCAGGCGGTCTATGGCTTCGCGAGCTTCCTCTTGAAGCTCCTCGCGGACGAGCGCCCCAGCCATCTCGGGGTGACCTTCGACCGCAGCCTGACGACCAGCTTCAGGAACGACCTCTACCCCGCCTACAAGGCGCAGCGCGCCTTGCCGCCGCCGGAGCTCGAAGCGCAGCTCGCCGCCTGCGAGGAGATGGCCGCAGCGCTCGGGGCCGCTACCTTCGTCGATGCCGTTTACGAGGCCGACGACCTCATCGCCGCCCTCTGTGAGCGCCTGGAGGACGAGGCGGTCAGCATCGTCGTCGTCACCTCGGACAAGGACCTGGCCCAGCTCGTCGACGAGCGGACCTCGCTCTACGACTTCGGCAAGGGAGCGCGCATGACCGCGGCGGAAGTGAAAGAGAAGTTCGGCGTCCTGCCCGACCAGGTGGCCGACCTCCTCGGCCTGGCCGGCGACACGGTCGACAACATCCCCGGCGTCCCCGGGATCGGCAAGAAGACCGCCGCCGACCTCCTCGCCCGCTTCGGACACCTGGAGGATCTCTATCTAAGGCTGGAAGAGGTGCGGCAGACCCCGGCCATCCGGGGCGGCAAGTCGCTCTACGTCAAGCTCGAAGGGGCGCGCGAGATGGCGATCCTTTCGAAGCGCCTGGCGACCGTCGCCCGGGATG
>JAXDLD010000383.1:0-4319 GCA_034666805.1 Acidobacteriota bacterium | reverse complement strand
CGGATGTCGGGATTCCCCTACTGGATCTGGGTCGCCCTCCCCGAGCTCTTCCCCGAGCTTCTGCCGGACAAGAAGCCCGGCCACGGCTACGCCTCGTTCGGGATGATCTACGAGCCGGGGAAGGACCCGCGCTACGACCTGCCGGTCGGGGTGGCGCGGCGCAAGGTGATGGGCATCGACCGGGTCTTCGTGAACTGCGCCGTCTGTCACACCGGCACGGTGCGGGACGCCCCCGGGGCCCAACCCCGGATCATCGCCGGGATGCCGGCCAACACCTTCGACATCGGCGCCTTCGAGCAGTTCTTGATGAACGTCCCGGTGAGCGAAAAGTTCACCGCCGCGACCGTCCTCGGGCAGATCCGGAAGATGGAGAAAGCGCCCCACAAGGAGGTCGTCCCGGCAGACGACTTCCTCAACCACACCCTCCTCCAACTCGCCGGGGTCTCCCTGATGCGCGACCGCCTGCTGATGATCCGGGACCGGCTCCTCTTCATCCAGCCCCTGACCGCCGGCCCGGGGCGGGTCGACACCTTCAACAACCCAAAGGCGCTCCTGAACTTCCCGACCGATCACATTCCGGAAGACCAGCTCCACGGCAACTGCGACTTCCCCTCGGTCTGGAACCAGGGGCCGCGGGAAGGGATGCAGCTCCACTGGGACGGCAACAACACCTCGGTCGACGAGAGGAACCTCTCCGCCGCCTTCGGCACCGGCGCCTACCCGCCGACCCTGGACGCCGAGCGCGTCCTCCGCACCGCCAAGTGGCTGAAGACCAAGGCCGCGCCGCCCGACTACCCCTATCCCGTCGACCGCGCTCTCGCGGCCCAGGGGGCGCCCGTCTACAAGGAGTACTGCGCCGACTGCCATGGCACCCGGGAGGCGCCCTACCGCCAGAACCTGCCCCTGCCGCACGGCGTCGGCACCGTGGTGCCGATCGCCGCGATCGGCACCGACCGCCACCGCCTCGACTCCTACACCGAGACCCTGGCGCTCAACCAGAGCACCCTCTACGCCGGATATGAGAAGGATTGGGGCTTCAAACCGGCCTATCCCCAGCGCTTCACCCACTTCCGGAAGACCCACGGCTACGCCAACTCGCCGCTCGACGGGATCTGGCTGCGCGCCCCCTACCTGCACAACGGCTCGGTCCCCAACCTGCGCGAGCTGCTCGAACCGGCCGAGAAGCGGAGCAAGGTTTTTTACCGCGGTGACGACGTCTACGATCCCGTCAACGTCGGCTTCGTCGCCAACGTCCCCGAGCGCGACGGGCGCCATTTCTTCAGCTACGACACCGACCCGAAAACCCACCCCGGCAACGGCAACGGCGGCCACGAGGGTCCGGCCTACGGCACCCACCTCCCACCCGGGGAGAAGCAGGCGCTGCTCGAATATCTGAAGACCTTCTGATCGGGTGAGGGACCTGTCATGGACACGCACACGAAGAGAAGGATCTGGATCGTCATCCTCGTCGTTCTCGCGGTCGTCTTAGGGGTAAGGGCCTGGTACAAGCTCTACCGCGAGGTACCGCAGCCCCGATGGATCACCGCCGATCCGCGGAGCGATTTTCTCTACGGCTCGATCGGGACCGAGCGGAGCGCCGGTATTCCCTACTGGGTCTGGCTGGTGCTGCCGCGGATCTGCAAGGACGAGATGCCCGGTGAAGGCGGTTACGCCGCCCTCAGCCGGCCGTGGGAGGAGACTGTCGAGATGCCGGCCGGCTTCGCGAAGAAGACCGTCGGCTATGTCCGGGTGGCCGGCAACTGCGCCCTCTGCCACGCCGCCTCTTTGCAGCCGGGTCCGGACGAAGCGCCGAAAGTCGTCGTCGCCCCTCCCGGCCAGGCCACGAACCCGGCGAAGCTGCTCGCCTTCTTCCGCCAGTGCGCGGCGGACCCCCACTTCAATGCCGACGAGATCCTTTCAGAGATCGGCATGACGACGAAGCTCTCCTTGGCCGACCAGCTGCTCTACCGCTTCGTCCTCATCCCGCGCACCCGGCGGGCGCTCCTCGGACATCGCGCGGTGATGATCGACGCGGAGCTCCGGCACCACAGCGAGGACCCGCGCGCTCCCTTCGCGGGGGAGCGGCGGCAGGCCCTGGCGGCCTGGCTCAAGACGGCAAGGTAGACACGGCGGTCAGCGCCGGGGGTTTTTCCGGGCGTCGGCGGCGATCACTTCGCTCGCCTTCTCGCTGATCATGTAGATCGGGGTGACGATGAAGAACCCCGGGATGCACGGGAAGACCGAGGCGTCCACCACCCGCAGCCCGCGGGTTCCGAACACCCGAAAGGAGCTGTCGACGACCGCCATCCGGTCCCCCTCCGGTCCCATCCGGTTGGTGCACGAGGCATGGTGGCCCCAGGCGTTGTCCTTGACGAACTGCCGGAGATCGTCGCCCTGGATGTCCTCGCCCGGCAGCTCCTCCGCTTCGATCAGCGACCGCGCGCCCCGGGTCATCCGCCGCGCGAGCTCGATGCCGTGGACGACCGACTCCAGGTCCTCCTGGCTCGCGTCGTTGCCCTCGTCGAAGTATTTGAAGTCGATTTGCGGCATGTCGAGCGGATCGTTCGAGCGCAGGGTCACCTCTCCGGCCGTGTTGTTGGTGTGCGCCTTCAAGATCCCCCAGGTGAAGTAGTCCTTGTGCTCCCGGAAGAGCTTCGAGTAGCCGGGGAAGTACCCCTTGAAGAGCCCCGCGAGGCCGAAGAGGAAGAGATCGGGCTCGGGCCGGCTCGCCGCCGACTTGGAGATGACGCTGATCACCGCGCCGTTGGTGGTGTAGACCCCCTTGCCGGCGAGCCACTCCGTGAACACCGGGTCCGGCGTGGCGCCCGCGGCCGGAGCGTCGAAGGTGGCGTTCTTGAGCAGCCCGAAGTCGCTTTTGAGCCGGTTGACGACGGCGATCTCGTAGCGGTCCTGGAGGTTCTGGCCCACTCCGGGGAGGTCGACCCGCAGGGGGATGCCGAAGCGCGCCAGATGCTCCTTGGGGCCGATCCCGGAGAGCATGAGGAGCTGCGGCGAGTTGAAGGCGCCGCCTGCCAGGATCACCTCCCGCGAGGCATAGACCTGCCTGGTCTCGCCCGTGCCCTCCTCGCCGGAGCCGCGGCCGGCGCGGTAGAGGTGCCGGCCGGCCCGGTACTCGACCCCCACCGCCCGGTTGCCCTCGTCGAACAGCACCCGGGTGGCCAAAGCGCCAGTCTGGATCATCAGCCGGTCGGGGTGGTCCTTCTCGACCTGCTTCAAGTACTCGCGGGGGCCGATCCGCCGGCCGGCGTGGGTGGCGAGCGGCGTCTGCCGGAGACCCTGGGCGCTCCTCTCGACCAGCCGCCAGTCGTTGGGATCGGCGACGGTATACAGGTCCTCCAGCATGTTTTCGAGCGGCAGCTGGAGCTCCTCGAGGGCCGCCCCGGCGGAGTCCAGAATGAGCTTCACGAGCTCGCTGTCCGGGAAGACCATCCGGGGGTCCGCCACGTTGGTCGTCAGCCAGCCGTCGAAGCCGTGGCGGGAGGGGTTGATGCCCAGCAGGTGGTCGGCCAGCCCGCGCAGGTGCTGGTACTCGCACCTCTCGAGCTTCTCGAAGTATCCCCGCATCCTGCCGCTCTCCCAGGACGGGTCGCCGGTCAGCTCCGCGATGTGATCCCAGTCGCTGTTGTGGGGATAGAGGGTGATCATGGCGTTGTGGACGGTGCAGCCGCCCAGGGTTCCGGCGCGGGGATAGAGGACGCCGTCCTCCCCGGGGACGAATTTCGGATCGCGGCGCTGCCGCTCCTCGCTCCCGTAGTGCCGGACGAAGAAGTCCCACTTGAGCTTCTCGTCCTCCGAGGCGAAGGCGTGGAAGCAGGGGACCTGGCAGTTGTAGTTGTCGGACGCGTCCTCGCCCGCTTCGAGGAGCAGCACCGTAAACCCCGCCTTGGCGAGGTTGGCGGCGAGAGGACCGCCGCCGGCCCCCGAGCCGACGACGATGAACTCGCGGTCCGGCTCTCCGCTCATAGGGTCTTCAGGAATTCGATCAGCGCCCGCTTGTCGGCGTCGCTCAAGGCCGGCTCCTCCTTGGCGTAGGAGGTGCCGAAGTAGTGGCCGCGGTTGACGACGAAATCGGGGCACTTGCTCAGGTCGAGGAGCGGTTTCGCCAGCGGCGCGAAGGCCTGGCGGGTCTGCGCCTCGGTCGGGTTCGCCGGCAGTTTGAGGAGCGCGAGCTTGAGCTTGAGGAGCAGATCGACGAGCTGGGCGTCGTGCGCGAGCTGCTGCGGGAGGGTCAGGCCGTCGGGCCGCAGGTTGACGTTCGACAGGAGGTTGATCGGCGTGCCGGTGGGGATCGGTCCGAT